>JAOUPJ010000269.1 GCA_029879945.1 Gammaproteobacteria bacterium | reverse complement strand
CGTTTGGTATGCAGGAGACAGAGGGAAATCTTCGGTCATCACTCAGATCCTCCCAACGGACATTTTAACCCGCGATGATGTCGCCCCTTTTGAAAAAACGATGTGGAGTGCCCACCATGCCTCCTACTCCTGCTGGTTTAAAGGGGACCACCTGGAGGTGTATGACGAAATCGAATATGCCCTCAATCTCGCGAATGAACACGGCATTCATCTGGCCGACTCCCTGGCTTTAATCGTTGGTGCCTGCGCTGCTTTCATGAGCAACGATCTGGAAAAGGGTCAGCAACTCATTCAACGATCCCGCAAGGCACTTAATCCAGCCCGACGCGTCGATTTGGGCCTGACACACCTTTATCAATCCTGGGCCTCGTGGCTCATGGATCGCTTGCCTGAGGCCAGCGAACACATCCGTTTATCGCAGGAAGTCCTCGAAGAGTTGGGGTCGCCCTCAATTCTGGTGCGAACCTATATTGCCCAGGCCCAAATAGAAGGGACTCGTCGTGAATACCGTCAGGCCTATAAAACGCTGGCCAAGGCAAGACACCTGTCACGTAAGGTCGACAGTCTTAACAATCTTTATATTTGTTTTTTGATTAGTGCCGACTTTGCACTTAGGCGAAATCGAAAGTCGGCCTGCATTCGATTACTAAAACGCGCCTTCGCTCTGGGGCGCCAGCAAGGCTTTATTAATATACCTTGGTTTAGCGCGAATTCTCTGGCCGAACTATCGCTATTGGCCATTGAGAATGGCATCGAAACGCAGCACCTGTTCCACCTTGTAAAGACACTGCAATTAAAACCCAAAGAGCCTCCAATCCATTTGAGAGAATGGCCCTGGCCAGTACGTATAAGCACACTAGATGGCTTTGCTATTGAAATAGATGGCGTTAAGGCGAAAACCAGCGGCAAGACTCAACGTCGCCCTTTGGACATACTGAAATATCTTGTGTCATGCGGGGGTAAAAACATCCGTGCCGATCAGGTTATGGATATGTTCTGGCC
This sequence comes from Gammaproteobacteria bacterium, assembly GCA_029879945.1. Taxonomy (GTDB): domain Bacteria; phylum Pseudomonadota; class Gammaproteobacteria; order S012-40; family S012-40; genus JAOUPJ01. Next base: position 3,945 of record JAOUPJ010000269.1, on the reverse strand, counting down.
CGAGCTGGATTATGACAAGGCCTATGGTGTATTACATACAAATCTACATCGTCTGCGCAAACTTTTAGCAAATGAACACGCGTTGCAATGGGAAGCGGGACGCATCTCGCTCAACCCCTATCTGTGTTGGGTGGACGCCTGGGCATTTGAGAAACAATGCAAGGATCTCGGCCGCATAAAAAATCATAACACCAGCCACGAAAACCTCCTTCCATTGTTTGAAAAAGCACTCTCACTCTATGTCTCACCCCTGCTCGCGGGCGAAGAGGAACAACACTGGATGTTGGGCTACCGTCAACGCCTGCAAAATCGCTACGTGCGTGTTTTGCTCGACTATGGGGATATTCTGGAAGCCCAAAACAGGTTGGATGATGCACTGGATCTGTATTGGTCCGGAATAGAAATAGACAATACCATGGAAACCTTTTACCAAAAGGTTATGATGATTTACCGAGCGCAGGGACGTGAATTTGAGGCGGAGGCAGTTTACCGACAGTGTGCCAGTAACCTAAATCGAGAGCTGGGCGTTAAACCTTCTCGTGAAATGGAAAAATTATACAAGCAGATGCTGAATTCTGAGGTCTAGATCTTTACGACCTTGATATGCCAAGGCTCGTATCGTACACCGAAGGGATTTTCCTCTGGGTAGCGAATTTTCACATAACCCAGTTCTTTAAGGCGTTTAAACTCAACGGTGTTTGAGAAATCTGCCGTGAAATTTCGATAGCCGTAGCCCCGTTTACCCACATCAAAATCACCCACCCCATGGAAAGAGTGACCGGGAGGGGCGAGGGAACGTGCCGCCTTGGAAAGGTTTCCACCGGCTCCCAGGGCCTTACTCAAAAACAGATACATCTGTTTAACCACGCCGCGAATGCCTGAAGTCAATATAATCGTGTTTCCCACGTCTTTGCGTATCTTGTTATAGAGGCGTTGTGAATCACCCTTGTATATGAAATGCCCTGTCCCTCGTACCTTTTTAACATCACGAGAGGGAATTCCGTCGGTCAACCGTGTAAGGATTTTCTCGCCAAAAAAACCATAATCATGGGCATTCGTGTAGAATATTTGCTCCAGAAAATCCTTTTCTGAATTTGTAAACGCGCCAACTGAAGAATACTTGGCAGCGTATTGTATAGCCGCGTCAAAATTCAACAAGGCAAAGTTTGCATACCCAACCAGTGATTGGATTTTACTCAGTCGATTTGTTACCTGCTTTAACAGTCTATATTGACCTCCACGCAAGATGATATCGTCCGTAAAGGTCATATTGAAATTCTTGGACTTAGTAATAAAGTCTCTTACACCAGTATCACCGACGGCACTAGCAACTGCGATCGTGGGTTGAGTAGCCGCTACCACACCACCCGCTATCATCGTTCTCAAAAGATCTCGTCTACTTACCATTTTACTTACTTCTTGTTGGTTTAAATCGATGTACTGTATCCGCGTTCTATAAAAAGTGCTGCAATGTCTACGTAATCTGAATCTGCTTTAACCACAATTTCATCGACCACATCGTAATCAAGCCCGGTAAGATTCCATGCGTGATCGGATATTCCACCATACACATCCTCTGGGCTTCCAAATACACCTGCGCCCCGCGCAATGCCCTCAGCTATATGTATTATAGACACTTCCAGCTCGTATGCCTCGGCCATGGATGGAGAGTGGTGAAATTTCGCTACCTGTCGCATACTCTCGGGCAAATTCCATATCTTCATCAATTCCATTCCCACATCACAATGGCTAAAACCCAATAAGCTTCTTTCAACACGATAGAGGGACATTTGTTCTTCCTCTACTTCATCAAGTATTCCCACAGCAGCCTGCTCCAGGGCTGTGTACAGTGCCAATCGCCCCACGTCGTGTAGCAATCCGGCAACAAAAAATCGTTCTGAGTGCGCCAGCTGGCATTTCTTGGCCAGGTTTCTCGCGACTATGCCGGTATACAAACCGTGTCGCCAGAAGTTCTGGCTATTCACCAGATGTGACTCCAGTGCGCCATAGGCAGACAGAAAACACGAAGCATAGACCAAGTTCCGTAAACTATCGGTACCAAGTATTTGTACCGCCTGCTTCATACTGTCTATCTTGGCTGAATAACCATAAAACGGGCTATTGGTTATTCGTAGCACCTGTGCACTCAATGCACCGTCACTTGCCACCAGCGCCGCCAATTTTTCCATTGAGCAATCCGGGTCATCTGCCAGCTTGCCTATTTCCAGACACACACCAGGTAATGGTGCGAAATCCAACATCTTTATTGCTATTTCCTTTGGCCCCTTGTTGAACACGATCCTTCGCTCTCCCTGTTAGTTTGGCGTCTCATAGGTATATCGCGCAATTTAGCCCAAACCTTTATTCATGGAGTGGGCCAAATTCAGGAATTGGGATAATGAAAAAGACAGAGTGAGAACAATGTCACAGTAAATCTATCAGACAAGGTCAAAGTGTTAATTTTTATACAGAAACACCTGATCAGTCTGTGATTTTCAAGACTGCTTCCGAGACCCATTCCGAGCCCAATACAGTCTGGCAAAAGGGACACCGGCACGGTAGAATTGCTTTCCAGTGGATAGTTTCTAAACAAGAAAGTTCGAGGAGTCTATGTCCTTTGCACCGCCCTTATTTCTGGCAGTATCAGAAAACATTTCAAATCTGATCCGAAATAAACCTAAATCCGGTTTTCTTGAAAGCTTTTCACCCACGAGCGGGCAACCAGAGCCCCTGGACGCATTGGAAAAGCTATCCATAGAAATTCGCAGGGGGAGGAAGAACGCCGCGCTGGAGATTATCGAGTCCACTCTCAACAGTGAATCTGAACTCACCCGCTTGTCTTACCTGGAAAATGCGAAGGCTGAGTTCGAAAAACTGGCCGAGCAAATCTCAGGTATTGAAATAGCAGACCCGAGTACTGCTACTGTTCCCAAGGATAATCGGATTTTCTTTTTAATCACCTTACTCATCTTTGCCTTGGCGGTATCACTTGCTGTGGGTGTGGGATTTGAGTAACTTACGACATAGACTTGAAAGCGGCTATGGAAATTGGTACCGTCGTGACCGGTTTATGATTTTACATAGGATTGGCTAGTTCGATGGAACAATGGCATTGGTGGGTATTGGCACTCTGTTTGGTTGTGCTAGAAGGCATGTTCCCTTGGGGGCTCTTCACAGGCGCAGCAGTCGCTGCGGGGATACTTGGCGGCCTTTTGGCGGCTGAGATCGTTTTTCCTATTACGACCCAATTAGGGATGTTTGCCGGGATTACCACGCTTGTTTCAGGGCCACTCTACTTTGTGCTCAGAAAGAATAAAGAGCAAACAGAAAAAGGCGCTCTCAAGGCCAAAAAATATGTAGGACAGGTTTTTAACCTCACAGTGCCCGTGCAAAACGGTTTTGGTGAAGTCGAAATCGATGGACACCACTGGGAGCTTAAAGGGCCGGATATGAAAATAGGAACCCGGGTAAAAGTCGTGGGCGTGGACGCAAATATGCTGGTTGTGCTTCCAATTAACAGCCGACCGACTGATCCCTCCCGAGTCACCGAATAGAGCTGCGACTTAATTTCGCTAAAACTTTACAATCAAAGCAATTTATTTATCATTGCCCTCATCCCTACCTGAACAATATATTTTTATAAACTCAAAAAGCTAGCACTCTATTTGTATTCAATCCAAAACATGTGTCTGGCTTTTGTTTCAGGCATACTTAATACTCCTGCACTATCATTTCTTACAGACAACACAACCCTAGCACTACGGTGATGCATGAGCGAGATAATAGAATTTCCAAAGAAAAAACGAATGAAAAAAGAAGAAATCGATAACGTCGTAAAGCTCGTTCAAGATGCAATCAATACTCACGAAGTGATCAGAGAATATGCTGCCCAAATCAAGGCAGATCGTCGTCTACGAACCATCAGCAATGATGTCATTATTAAAT
>JAOUPJ010000268.1 GCA_029879945.1 Gammaproteobacteria bacterium | reverse complement strand
GTATTTTATTAAACGCTTTCGTACTTTAAACCGGGGAAAAGAAAGCCGCTATGCACTTTAGCGTACACAGCGGCTAATATAGGAGGACCGGCAAAGGGAGGGGGTTTCCTATTTTGTTTTTACAATACGCATAGGAGCAAATGTTTTGTAAACTGCTGCACCAGCAGAGAGCAGTATGGCGTAAACAGGGTCCCACGCCAGTAGCGCCGTCAAAAGCGGATAGAACGAGGCGAGCGACATTGCTACGATTGTTGTTGCATCAACCGACATTGATACTATACTCGCTACGAGCGCTGCGCCAACCAGGGTTCGAAAAAGTCTATCTTTAGTGTTTAGGTTTTCCATTTCAATTCTCCTTTCAAGGGGTTCAGGTTTTCTTTCACACAAGCGGTATCGCAACTGGAATGCCAAGCCGAATCCCGACATTAGCACGTCAGATAACCTCTTGATTTCACAAACGACTATTAGTTTGTTTTCTATTTTTTAATAGTTGTTAGCTAATAGAACAAAAGGAACAATGTGAACATTGTCCACATTGTTAGATTAAATTTTTTCTTCGCCAAAACTTTAACGAAATGTTCTTTTTAAGCCTCATTTCGACAATCCGTTTGTGATGCACCATAGGAAACGCATACTTTAACAATGTGTTACTTACTGGTGCAAAATGAACACTATCGACACCAATGATACAAGCTAAGTGATTGTTTAGCTTGACATCCTCAGTTTGGTATGACTACTGCTCTCAGTTGCTTTACATTTAGATTTTCTTGTAGAAAAAGATGAGAGCATCATGGGTCTTAATAATGTTTTGTTACTAGGTGAGGACAGCCTCGATACAAAACGTGTATACGACTGCCTTAGAGAACATCGTGAATATGAAAGAATCTGCTACTCTGTAATAGAAAATACAACTACGCACGTTGATATTAAAATCAACATTGATCTGATAGTTATTGTACTTTCGTGCGTGACTCAAAATAGCATAACGCTTTTTACCATGCTAAATCATATTAAACCTACTCCCACCTTACTCTTTACGAAAACCAACGGACCTGAACTAATGAAAGAGGCTTTGGCAGCTGGCGTAGATAGCTTTGTTGTTAATGGACTGAAAACGAGCAGAATTACTGATTTAGTAGACCTTACCTTGATTAGATTCACGCATGAAACAAATACGAAAACCAAGATAAAACTTGCTGAAAATGCGCCAAAAGAGCGCAAGATTATTGATAGAGCGAAGGGATTGCTTATGACTAAACGCCACATGACCGAATACACGGCATATAAAACCTTGAGAGAAATGTCAATGAATCAAAATCGTCGAATGATAGAGATTGCAGAAAACGTTTTGAAAATGTCTAATATATTGGCTTAGTTAGTTTATGCAATTGCGGCTAATGTTGGCCGCAAATGATAAAGGTGTCACCATAGGCCGCGCGCGCGGGCTTTGGGGCACCTTTTTATTTTGCAGATAATAAGGAAAAACATTTGTTCGCTACATTTTAGTTTACGAGAAAAGCGCCCCAATCTCTTTTGCAAATAGTCATATTTTCCAGCGAATACGTCCTGGAATGATATACCAGTTTGCGTAGAAAAGTAGGACTAAGAGCTTCACCTAAAACCATCAAGGCTGCTCTGATCTTCTTTGCGTTTACTTTTGTCATTTCACAGGCGCACCAATTTGAGCCAACAGTTTCTTAATTAATTTTCTGTTGCACTGCGATGGTGAGCCTGAAGCGAGATGTCCCGTTTCGAAACATTTTTATTCTAGTTTTAATCTGAAAAAACACCCACTTATCAACTTGGCACGGCTTGTGCCATTAGTGTCGTTAAGTTCAAGACAAAATTTAAAAAACATATCGCTAGTGAATAATAATGAGCGCTTGAGTTGTTTCGTTTTGGTTGGCTCAATGAAACGAGTTAGAAAGTTTCTAAATAAACGGAGAAGAAAATGTATCTATTGAACGCAATAAAAAAATTAGGGCAGGCTAAAATGCTGATGCTTCATGGCATCACATGGGGTTGTCTACTTGCAATTTTGCCTTTGTTACCTATGTCAGCCCACGCAGTGGGAGACCCTGAAAAGGAAGACTTGAAATTTGGTTTTATTAAACTAACCGACATGGCCCCACTGGCTGTTGCCTATGAAAAAGGCTTCTTTGAAGACGAAGGACTTTATGTCACTTTAGAGGCTCAAGCCAACTGGAAGGTGCTCCTAGATCGTGTGATTGATGGTGAGTTGGATGGTGCACATATGCTCGCTGGTCAGCCATTGGGAGCGACCATCGGTTTTGGTACGAAGGCTCACATCATTACAGCATTCAGCATGGATCTAAATGGAAACGGAATAACTGTTTCCAATAAAGTCTGGAGCGAGATGAAAAAGCATGTGCCTAAGCAGGCAGATGGTAGGCCGGTTCATCCCATAAAAGCAGATGCCTTGAAACCCGTTGTTGATCAATATATCAAGGAAGGAAAACCATTCAAGATGGGCATGGTATTTCCTGTATCAACACACAACTACGAGCTACGCTACTGGCTAGCTGCCGGTGGCATCCATCCTGGTTACTATGCGCCCCATAAGGGCGACATTAGTGGGAACTTGAAAGCTGACGCGCTACTTTCTGTAACCCCTCCTCCTCAAATGCCATCCACTATGGAAGCTGGAACCATATATGGTTACTGTGTTGGCGAACCCTGGAATCAGCAGGCAGTCTTTAAAGGCATTGGAGTGCCGGTAGTCACAGACTACGAGATTTGGAAAAATAACCCGGAAAAAGTTTTTGGTGTAAGTAAGAGTTGGGCAGATAAATATCCCAATACTCATATCCGTGTGGTAAAGGCAATGATTCGTGCCGCTCAATGGTTGGATGAGAATAACAATAAGAATCGTCCTGAGGCTGTCAAGATACTCTCCAAGAGCCAATATGTTGGTGCGGATTACAATGTGGTTGCCAATAGCATGACCGGTACATTTGAATATGAAAAGGGCGACAAACGAGAAGTTCCTGATTTCAACGTGTTCTTCAGATATAACGCGACCTATCCCTACTATTCCGATGCGATCTGGTATTTGACTCAGATGCGTCGCTGGGGTCAGATCTCTGAATACAAACCTGATAGTTGGTATATAGATATCGCCAAGAAAGTCTATCGTCCCGACATCTATGCACAAGCAGCGAAAGAGCTGATTAAGGAAGGGAAAGTGAACGCAAAGGACTTTCCTGATTTCGCAAAAGAGACTGGATACAAAGCGCCACAGAAACACTTTATCGACAACATAGTGTACGATGGCAGCAAACCCAACGCGTATCTGGACAAATTCAAAATTGGTTTGAAAGGTAAAAATTCAATTTAAATACTCAAGGAATGAGTAATAACTACATAGAGAGAATAGGCGCGGAACCAGCAACAAAATTAACAATAGGTTTCGCGCCATTAGGCAATAGACTTTATACACGAATATAGGTTAAAACGATGACTGAGATGGCTATGAATTCATTCAAATCAATTTTCAATAAAGGGTTCCTTTTAGGCACTTCTTCCAGTAGTAGAGGGCTACTACAGAATCTGGGCCTACCCATTATTGGAATTCTCGTGTTTCTAATGCTGTGGGCAGCAGCCGCCCCAAAAGTGGTGACATCACTTGGCGCTGTACCAGGCCCTACTCAGGTCTGGTCACAATTTTCTATCCTTGTAGACGAGCACCGGGCAGAGCGTGACAAAGAGGAGGCGTTTTACCAAAGGCAGGAAGAGCGCAATGCAAAAAAGCTGGAAAATAATCCAGATGCAACAGTGAATATCAGGCCTTATACAGGAAAACCTACCTTTTTTGATCAGATCATCACGAGCTTACTTACGGTAATGAGTGGTTTTATAATCGCAACGCTCATTGCAATTCCCATCGGTATACTGTGTGGACTTAATAATACGATCAATTCCGCCATTAATCCCATCATACAGGTCTTCAAGCCCGTTTCACCTTTGGCATGGCTGCCAATCGTAACGATGGTTGTTAGCGCCATGTACGTAAGTGATGATCCCACGTTTCAAAAATCATATCTCAACTCAATGATAACAGTCATGTTGTGCTGCTTATGGCCGACCATGATCAACACAGCGGTTGGTGTAGCGAGTATAAGTCAGGATCTTAAAAATGTGAGCAAGGTACTCCGTTTAGGATTTTTTACCCACGTTTTTAAAATTGTTTTACCCGCCTCCATTCCAATGATGTTTACCGGTTTGCGTCTATCACTGGGTATTGCCTGGATGGTTTTGATTGCAGCGGAAATGTTAGCCCAAAACCCCGGCCTTGGTAAGTTTGTATGGGACGAATTTCAGAATGGATCATCAAACTCGCTGGGTCGGATCATGGTTGCAGTATTGGTGATCGGTATAATCGGATTTTTATTAGATAGAATCATGTTGAGCCTACAGAAATATGTAAGCTGGGACAAAAATGCGGAACTGAGATAGTGAGAGGATAAAGCAATGGCTTCAACATTTTTAGAATTAACTAAAGTTACGATCGAATTTCCAACCCCATCGGGCCCGTTTAAGGCACTCGATGAGATTGATCTCAAAATTGACAAGGGTGAATTCATATCGTTAATTGGACACTCTGGTTGTGGTAAGTCCACAGTACTTAATATTGTTGCAGGTCTATATCAGGCGTCCACCGGTGGCGTACTCCTGAAAGGTCGAGAGGTAGACGAGCCTGGGCCTGAACGAGCAGTCGTATTTCAAAACCATTCTCTTCTACCCTGGCTTACCGCCTTCGAAAATGTAGAACTGGCTGCGAAACAAGTCTTCCAAAAGAAAAAGACCAAACAGGAAATCAAGGATTGGGTTGAGCATAACCTGGATCTAGTCCATATGAGTCATGCCATGAACAAAAGACCTGATGAAATATCGGGTGGTATGAAACAACGAGTGGGAATCGCCAGAGCCCTGGCAATGG
>JAOUPJ010000044.1 GCA_029879945.1 Gammaproteobacteria bacterium | reverse complement strand
ATGTGCAGCCATAGCAAGAGTTATAATTAACTCGCAACAGATGATAGAGTTGTGAGCCGTCTTGAGAAAAAATAGGAGAAAACAAGTTTCCGTAACTGGTTCTAGGCCGATAAGGGCGTTGTGGTGTTAAGGTGGTTATTGGAGCTTCTATAGCCCCTGTGGAAATATTTATCGCATATACGGTTGAGTTTACATTAGAATCAATTACAAGACGTGATCCAGAACTATCTATATTGCCTCCAGAAACATTAGCCAGAGTGCCATTAACATCGGAAGCGCTTATGTCTTGTAGTAAGTATGGACTAATGCTGGCGCTGTATGTGGCATTTCCTTGTAGAGGATCCCAAGCGCTAATATCCCAACGAAAAATTTTACCGGGTATGTTGTAAGACAGTAAACCATTGCGAGTGCTTATGATTTGGTTTGGAAAATTGGGATTTTCGAGTGCCGCATACTCGATATGTGAACTGGAAATTGGCGTGCCGATATCATCATGTAACTTAAGAACCGAACCTGTGGCGATGTCCATAATATAGGTAGACTGATCGTAATGAGATGAGATCAATCGGTTTCCAGTCGAGTCAAAGCGAGCAGAAAAAGTTGAAAAATTACTTGGTGTTATTTGGGCAATCGGGGCAGTATTGTCTAGCGTGTTCCAGACCTTGAATTTACCATCCCAAATAGCTTCCACCATGAGCTTAGAGCCATCCGGAGAAAAATCGACTCGATACAGGCCCTGGCCTGTGGTGCCCGAATCGGGATGAAAAAAGCTTCTTATAGTTGGACAGTTGCCATTTGCTATATCGCTAATGTCAACCATTCTAGCCTCATGTGTGTTTTCTACCGCTGCGTAATAAGTCGCATCAGCCACGAGTACCTGGTTTGGGTAAGAGGGATTCGGATTAAACTTGGCGTTAGTTTGAATTGTTGTTTCAGGAAAGGGATCGCATGATCCGATCAAACTAATATTTCGATTGCCATACATATTTTCAGTGGCAGTATACAGTGATAAACCATTTCGTGAAGAGACTAATATAGTCTGTCCATCTGGCGAAAGCTCTATCGATTTCTGTTCTTGCGTGGTTCTGGTGCCTGATGGTAGATATTGTGCCCCAGTGGCGGCATCCCAGAGATTGATGGGTGGTTCATTCATACCATGGGCAATTTCATAGTGCTGTTTTGAAAAATTCATTTTCAATAATTTTTTGTACGCCGCCCATAAATGCAGCTCAGAATCCCATTGATCCGGCGTGTAGAGATTAAAGTCCAATAGTCCACCGCCACCCGCATCGGCCATAATTGCCTTATGTACAGATCGTCCACCCGTAAACACATCTTCAGTTACACCAGCAAAGTAAACACGTTTGTCGGGTTGGTGTGCGCCAAATTGGAACTCGTAAACCAGTGGCGAGAGGGGATTAAAACCCATTTCCAGATTGTAGAGAATGCTTCCTTCTACGGCCCACAGTCCGGGATTGCCACCCGCACCAGGCAAACGGGTAATTCGTACTACATTAGCATCCCACTGATGGTCTACGCTAAAAGACGTGCAGCATATGATTCGCGTTTCTTTTTTGATGATGATAGATTGAAATTTTCCTTCTGCGTCCGTCTCCAGCTCAAATTGATGCTGGGAGCCAGCAAATCCGGGGTTTGCCCCATTTGCTGCTGGGTCGCCGGGGCTCATAAGTGACACTGAAATAGCCATTTTTGCCTTTACCGAGGAGTTTGGCCTTTGTATCCATTCCATCTTTCCTATGACACTGTCTACGGTAACGCTGGTGCTGGTAGGAATGAGCGGATAGATTTTCACCCGGTGATACACCGCGTTATCTCCCTCGCCCGTACACATGGCTAAGCCTTCTGGATCGGCGACCACCGCATCTCTATGATTTACACAGTCGTCAAAAAAAACGGCGATAGATAATCCCGACGCGTGCAACGTTTGTACGGAGGGATTGGTATAAAGGGATTCAACACCCTTGATGTCATTTCCAGTTGAAAGATTTTCAATTATCGATGTGAGGATGTTGTGGAAGTTATCGTAGTTTGTCACTGCATTGTGTAGCGCGAACTTAATGACGCCCATCAAACACCAGGAGTTTCCGTATTGGAATGTAATATTGGGCTCGCCGGATCGAGTGCCGCCACAGCCTGAGGTTGTTGCATTTTGCGCAACATTTCCTGCTCCGATGTAGAAGGGATCAAAGGCATCCAGCAGTTGTTCGTTGGTCATGTCCGCAGTTGGAGAAAAGCGATCATGATTCTGGCTGGCGACTGGAATGATTGCTCCGGTGGCCCCTTGAATGTAACTGGTGAAATCCGGCACCTTACGGTCTTTAAGTAATTGTCGGGCCTTTTCCTTGTCGACTGCATTGGGGTAATGATGATACACAGATAGCGCGGAAGGAATATCTGTAACTTTCAATCCGAGTTGCTGACTACTGGGCAAAAAGGCAGAGAAATTGATACTGGTTTGTGGTTCAGAATACGTACACGATGCCAAGATGAAAACCAGAGCAGCTGACAGGAGCAACTTCAGTTCGGATTTAACATGGGTGAAACTATTCACTACTGTGCTCCGGTTTATCTCAAACGAGTGGGGTAAATGGCAGTATTATGGGGCAAAATGCTTTAGCCTACCTTAAAAAGCACAAATTTAGAGTGGTTATTGAAAGAGCTCTATTTGATTGATATTTAAATTGTAATTTGTGAGCGGCATGGTGCAGTACTTGGAGCTTGATGCCTGCTCAGCCTGTGTGGGTTGGGGCGTGATTAAGAGCAGGTATCCAGCTCCAAGTTAGAATTACAATATCATAATTGGGAAAAAAATACCAAATATTTAGGGTTTTGCGTGCGCCTTTGCCAGCACAATAATCGAGTTGGTGCTAGGAATTCCAAACACCATAACGACCTCAAATACGAAAGGCTGAGTGTGCTATGTTTCCACTACATTGGCGAACTATTTAGAATGGTTTTACTGAAACGGAAAGGCGTAAGGACTATATCTATCCATTAGGTAGCCGGCGGTATTGGGGTTGGCAGCCACTAAGGCGTCCAACTCTTGTTGCAGTCGAACGAAGGCAGTCGGTGGGGAAGTGGAAGCGCGAAAATAGGTGTATTCTGAAACAGTTTGATACCCACTGCAGCCCCCTACTTCGCTGCATAAGACGGCGCAAGCTCTGCCTGACCAGATGAAGCAGGGCGCTTGGTCGCCATTTGTGTTTCCGGTGACGGTGATTGGGCTAACGTAATATTTGCTGGCGTAGTCTCGATTGTCCGGCCGCACGCGAGTACCGCCGGACGTTTCGTTAAACCAACCCTCAAAGTCTACCCAAAATGGATTGTAGATGGTTCCATTTTTCGACCCGGCTATTTTGGTGCCATCTGGTGAGTAATTTGCGTAGAACAATTTCGCGGCATCTTGCCGTTGAGGGCCTGATCGGTCGTAATACTCGCGAGCGCCTCCATCAGGCTCAATCGTACTATTCATGATTTGCCCGAAGTAGGGAGAGCTTGGGTCCAGGACACGTCTGTCTGCGTAATTGCTGTAGCCATTCGTGTTCATCGGATTATTAACTCGCAACGCTGTAAGGTCAGGTCCAAGCACTGAAACCTGAGATCCGCTGCTATAGCCACAGCAGGTGAAATCATTAACGGTAAGGGGTACAACAGCGAACGTGCCATCAATGGGCATATTGCTTACGTCCAATACACTTATTTGGGCGTTTCTAGAGGAACTGGTATGAATTAGTGCTGTACTGCCTGGATAGAAATTGGCGTTGTTTACCGTATATGCGGAATGGTTTATGGTTCCTAGATTAGTGTACTCAGTGGGTGAGCCAGCTCTCATATCGATAAAACCTGTGAGCACTCCGGTTGATGCGAGCAAAAAATTTCCATCATCGGAAAAATCCACATGCTTTACAGCAATTGCTCCGTTAATATTTGAAATTGTGCCCAGTAAGCCCCCGGAAGTGTTATAGATTCTTACATTACCATCGGCGCTTGCGCTGGCTATACGTTTGCTAACGGGATCATAGTCAACAAAATTGACTGCCGCAGTTTCAGCGATATTTAGTATTTCCGTTTGGTAGCCCGCAGACACAGGATCGGAGTTCCATATTTTTATTGAGTTGTCGTCACTTGCGCTTAGAATTTGAGTTTCGTTTTCAATGAACATGGCTCGATTGACTTTGGCCGTGTGACTACTAAATTTAGCATTCAGATAGCCAGTTAATAAACTCCAAAGGCGTATGTGTGAATCGCTATCGGAAGAGAGAATGTAGTTGTTGTCTGCTGTAAATTCCACGTAGTGAGATCGGTCGATAAAGCCGTCACCGCGGAAGGCTATTGTTCCGGGGGCTTCGTTACTAACATTGTGTAGGTTCATGCTGGAGATCGATCCACCGACGGCCGCGCCTGCTACCAAGTGAGTTCTGCCAGATACAAATTTAATGCCGCTAATTGCGCCGGTATTCCAAAACGATTTGATGGGTGTCTCAGTAATGGCTCCATTTGTCTGGTTAACATCGAAAATGGTCATGGCCGCGCCGTTTTGGGTTACCAGTCTTTGCCCATCGGGAGAGATGTCCATTTTGTATACCCTGCCTTCATTCAAAGCAGTATTGTTCTGATTGTATAGCTGTGTGGTAAAGTGCTGTATCAGATATGGACTGGTAGTCATATTCCAAGTGGCATCACCCAATGCTGGGTTCCAAGTGCTTATGTCCCAGCGAAATAGCTCGGGTGGATAGATTACACCACTGTAATTGCCTGCACCGCCGGCAACGAGAATTTGGTTTGGATGAATGGGATTTTGAATGGCGTTGTGCTTGCTAAATATGGCTGTCCCGTTCAACTCCGGACCTCTGTCGTCGTACAAGGTCAAAAAGGACTGATTGGCCACATCATAGATAGTTGCACGGTTTCCGTGTCCAGCGATAATGAGTTGACTGCTCATTGCGTTGAATTGCATTGAGTACTTCACCCAGTTTGTTGTGCTGAACTCTCTATGCTTAATTGTGGGAGTCGCTACTTCCCAGATATGAAAACTGGGCGATTGGTTAGTGTTTGCGGCAACTTTACTGCCATCCGGAGATAGCGCCACTTTTAGGATATTTCGGTAATACGTAGAGGTTCCTATCACTAACGGGGGGAGTGAAAATGTGGCAATAGGGGTGCAAATCCCGGAGGAAATATTGGTGATATCCAATAAGTGAATTTTACTATCTGGCTCGTTGGTGCCGTAGTTACCAACAAGGACCTGATTACGATTTTGCTTGTTGATGGAGGGGTTGCTGACTTTTCCGCCGACACCAAAGGGTTGACAACTGCCCTCTAACTGAAGGACACGCTCACCACGGCTGTTAAGTGTTATTTGCCAAACGTTTAAATCTGGGTATTGACCGAAATCAAAGATTCCGCCATTTGCACTTACTACTCGACTTCCATCGGCGCTAGTATCAATGAGTGGATTGCCTCCGGTATTAACCCGAATATGCTGCTGGTAGTCCGGGTTGATGGTAAAGCCAGTTTTGGTATTCCACACTTGAACAGCTGGCTGGTCCATTCCGTGACCGGTTAAGTAATGGTCGTAGGTGTACTCGGTCATGATTTTCTTTTTATAGGCGGCCCACAGGTGATACTCCTTATCCCAGTCTGCGGTTGGACTAGAGGGGATGGTCGTATCTAAATATATCGGGCTCGTGCTGTCGTCCACATTCGCCATAATCGCTTTGTAGAGCGCGTGACCGTCGGTAAACACATCTTCCGCCACGCCAACAAAATACACTCGCTCATTGCTCGTATGTGAAAACTGCTCAAAGGTACCGGGTGCTGTTCGCCTGGGGTTTTGGCCCAGGTGTAAGTAATAGTATATGCTTCCTTCTACCGTCCAGAGACCGGGTCCAGACCCTTGGGATTTTCGAGTCACCCGTATTACATCTGAGTTATAGGTAAATTCGTAGCTTGAGGACACTTCTTGAGTGGGCAGTTTCATCGTGATTGACTGAAAATCTCCGCTAGCACTGGCTGCAAAATCAAACTGCATCTGGGGTGGGGCCCCTAGCGCGGTATTTGTCATTAAGTAGCCTGAAATCACCATGCTGCCTTTGGTTGACTTATTGACTCGTTGCAGCCATTCCATTTTGCCAATCATGGAATCGGTCGTAATCGAACTGTTTGTTACCGCCAGGGGATAGATCTGGACGCGGTGATAAGTCGCATTGTCAGATTCACCAGTACAGGCGCTGTTGGCCCCAGGATCTGCGCCTGACCCTAATACGCGATGGTTAACGCAGGAATCATAAAAAAAACGGATTCTAAGCCCATTGCTACCATTGCTTGTTACCTTAGTATTGATGTACTCATGGACCAGTCCCGCAGCAGTGTTGTCTGCCTGGATATTGTCCACGATGGCGGTGATAACGCGATGATAGTTATCATAATGTGTGAGGGCCCGGTGTAGGCCAATTTTGATAACCGCGATTAAACAGGTGCTATTTTTTGCCCCACCGGTCCATTTTAGTATAGGTTGAGATTGTTCACCGTCTACTAATGCTCCACAATTTGATTCGGTTTGATTGTCTTCTCGATTGCCTGCTCCAACATAAAAAGGATCAAATTTATCCGTGAGATCCATTCCACCCGATGTCACGTCCCCAAAATTTAGTCGATCGTGTGTCATTGTTAAGAAGGTATTTGAATGTATTTTATTTCCTTCTAAGACTTTGAATGGCCTGTATTGCTCAAAAAGGGCATCGTATTCTTTCGCCTTTTCAGGCTCCAGAGCTACAGGATAGTGATGCCCGATAGATAGGGATGGGGGCAGGTCTCTTGGGCTAAGGGACAATTGCTGCTCATCTGGTAGAAAGGCGCTGAAATGGATTTCTGATTCAGGCTCGGAATAGGTGCAGGAGGCAAGCGCTAAATACAAGAGAATCAGGCCAGCAATGCACTTTCCTTTTGCCGACTGTATAAGGTAATTTAACTTGCTGACTTTCTCTGCACTCACAGCAACTTCCCCAACCAAATTATTGTTCGTTTTTACGGGATAACACTGACCTATAAGTCTTAAGTAAAAATTAAACCGACGGCCATTTTGTTGTCTCCGTGTGTTGCTGTGTGAGATTTAAAACAATGACTATGCCTGCTGGATATTGGGCGTTTTTTGTGCTAGCGAGATAATCGCCGAAGAAAAACTCAAAATCCGACTTAATTTTTGGGTTCGGGATAATATATATAGAAAACAACGAGTAAAGAAGCATTATTGGCTTAGTGCATAGTATGTTTTGGGGCATGTATGCAAGCCAAGTCTATCCAAGAATGCTTATTGCATTCATCGACTTGAATGTTGAACCGAATTTGGATGCAGTGATATGAATGATTGGTGGGAGATGTTGTTTGGCCTTCTAATCGGTGGGGTATGTATATATCTTTTCCGGCAATTTGAGCGTTCACTCGAAATATTTTTGTATGCCTTTTTTCTCTTTATTATTAGCATGTTGGCGATTGCCGTATCTTATTTTCAGATAGGAAAGTTTTTTTACATCGAAACTGTCTATCCCGTTTTGTTCATCCTCCTAGCGATGTGGGGATACAAGATATCCGCCTGGTGGCTGGTGCTGGGGTATTTTCTACATGCAATAGCAGATGTGGCTGCGCTATTTTTGTTTCAATCTACGCCATTCCCAAGTGGGTTTATCCCTTTTTGTGTCTCCTTAAATTTGTTATTTGCAAGCTACTTGTATTATTGGGCTGCCGCCGAGACTCGCCACCAACGTGAACTTGCCCGGCGTCTGGCTAGGCAACAAGTTTAATCGATTTTTAATTCTCCTCTGCTACCCTGCTTCACCATAACAATTTCAAGGCGACGGGCTTGGGGGCTAATCTCCTCCTCCCTATTGATTTTCCCCAAGCCCCCCGCTGCACTACGAAGCAAAGGCCATGAAAAAGTTTTCTATACTCGTTCTAATTTTGTTTTCCACCACCGCACAAGCGGGCAGTTGGCATTACGTGCAGAATGGAATTTCAAAGCACTTTAAGTCTATTAAAGTGAAAACAGGTGAAAGTGTAGAGAAACGAACATTCTATGCGGGCGATCGTAAAATTACCCAGATTACCACGACACCGATTTATGAAGATTATGAATTTAACGAAGAAAATATTGGGGCTGGTTTAGAATATAACGAACTTCGTAACAAGGCCTTGATCAACTACTACGGTGGTTATTACCTGGATAGTGAACGCAACGATGCCTACTACTTTGGATCTGGTGCGGCATACCGATTTAAACCCGTGGATTCATTGAACCTGGATGTCGGTGGTCTGGCAATTATGTTGTCTAGAAAACGCGTTAACGATGGCTTACCATTCCCGGCCGTATTACCCTATGCCAGCCTCGGAACCAAAAAGTTCGCATTGAATATGAGTTTTATTCCAGAGATACAAGGGATCTCTGTTCCTGTTTTATTTTTCCAAATGAAGTTTCGTATAAGCGACTAGAAACACGATTTGTTGGGCTTTCCCCTTGGCCCAAGGGAGCCGCACTTAGGTGCGGCTCTTTTATTGCTTGACGATCCGCGAATGTGACCGTAAAGTGTCGCGCCTTTATCGATAAGAACCTCGGAGATCTTATGATTCCAATAGAAAACCTGCGCAATATCGCCATTATTGCCCACGTAGACCACGGCAAAACTACGCTTGTGGATCAATTACTTAAGCAGTCTCAGACGCTTAAAGACAGGCAGGTGCTTGAGGAACGGGCATTAGACTCCAATGATCAGGAAAGGGAGCGCGGGATAACCATACTGGCAAAACCGACTGCCATACGCTGGGGTGACTATCGTATTAATATAGTAGATACACCTGGACATGCCGATTTCGGTGGCGAGGTGGAACGTGTGCTCTCCATGGTGGATTCGGTGCTTTTATTGGTAGACGCGGTAGAAGGCCCAATGCCACAGACCCGTTTTGTTACCCAAAAAGCCTTGGGGCGCGGGCTGCATCCTATCGTTGTCATTAATAAGGTAGACAGGCCTGGTGCCAGACCGAGTTGGGTACTGGATCAAACCTTCGACCTGTTTGATAGGCTGGGTGCCACCAACGAACAATTAGATTTTCCCGTGGTGTATGCTTCGGGCTTGAATGGGTTTTCCGGTCTGGACGAGTCCGTTCGAGAAGGTACGATGAATCCTCTGTTTCAGACCATCATTGATCGAGTCCATCCACCACAAGTAGAGATTGAAGACCCCTTCCAACTTCAAGTCTCGCAATTAGACTACAACAGTTATGTCGGTGTTATTGGAATTGGTCGAATCGCTCGTGGCCGGGTCAAAACAAACAGTCCGGTTACTATAGTCAATGCCAAAGGGCAAAGACGTAACGGTCGTATCCTTCAGATTATGGGCTTCATGGGCCTGGAAAGAGTGGAAGTGAATGAAGCGCAAGCGGGCGACATCATCTGCTTCACCGGAATAGAGGGGTTGAAAATTTCAGACACCCTGTGTGATCCCAATGCAGTCGAAGCGCTTTCACCGTTATCGGTGGACGAGCCTACTGTATGCATGACATTCCAGGTCAACAACTCTCCCTTCGCAGGAAATGACGGCAAATACGTTACCTCCCGACAAATAAAAGAGAGACTGGAACAGGAACTCATTCACAATGTAGCACTGCGGGTCGAAGATACAGAAGATCCTGATAAGTTTAGAGTATCGGGTCGTGGAGAATTGCATCTATCGGTACTCATCGAGAGCATGAGACGAGAAGGCTACGAATTGGGTGTGTCTCGCCCTGAGGTTATATATCGTACGGTCGGCGACGAAAAGCACGAGCCGTATGAACAATTAACGGTAGACGTGGAAGATGTTCACCAGGGCAGCGTGATGGAAAAGCTGGGTTCACGCGGCGCCGAAATGAAAAACATGGAATTGGATGGAAAAGGCCGTGTGCGAATAGATTTCATTATCCCATCTCGCGGTCTAATCGGTTTTCGTACCGAGTTTCTTACCGCAACCCAGGGGACAGGGCTGCTCTATAGTGTCTTTGATCACTATGGCCCCATGAAGAAGGGTGACTACGGTTCGCGAAAGAACGGAGTACTGATCGCCAACTCTCCTGGAAAAGCATTGACCAATGCCCTGTTTAATCTACAGGAACGCGGACGCCTGTTCATCGGTCACGGCGTAGAAGTGTACGAAGGGATGGTTGTTGGTATACACAGCCGTGATAACGACTTGGTTGTAAATGTACTAAAGGGAAAACAACTCACCAATATTCGCGCGGCCGGATCCGACGAAGCGCAAATACTCACACCACCTATACAGCATAGTCTGGAACAGGCCTTGGAATTTATTGATGAAGACGAGTTGGTAGAAGTGACACCGAACCACATCCGCTTGCGTAAGAAATTTTTAAAGGAGCACGAAAGAAAGCGTGCCTCCAGAGAAGGGGGTTAGTCAGTCATTCGGACTGGTTTTCTCCTATTCATCTTTTTAAAAATTCCGGCAGCATTGGCTACACACGGCTAATTTCGCTTTGAGGCCAATGCTGTCCCCCATCTGCCCTGCGAGCGCTAACCGGAAGCCAGAGTAGCTACCTCAAACGCCTCCCTAACAACACCTCCCCTAGTCGAGAGCAAACGCATTGACTCATTTTCTATATTTGTGCGTAGTTAAGTTCGCGAGTAATATAGATGTTTCATTTTGACGCCCGGGAAGGGCGAGGCCTTTTGGGTTTAATAATACGAATAAAATGTAGAAACATTTTAATCTATAACAAGGAGAACACGGATGTCAGCCAAACAATTTATTTCGTCTCTGTTTTTGTGCGTTCTTCTCACTGCCTGCGCATCAAACGATATCTATCGAAGCGCATTTACTCCTTGCACAGTAACACAGCAGCAGAGTTGCCAGCAAAACTCGGTACAAGTCCATAATGCCTCCAAGGAAAGCGAATATTCCTTGAGCTTTCTAGAGATTGATGATCAAGGGCAGATCCGAGATCGAAAACAGCTAAGGGCCCTTTTGGATAATCTTTATCAGATTGGTGCGCGCGATCAGGTTCTAATAAATGTATTTGTTCACGGTTGGCACCACAATGCCTCTTATGACGACGAAAACGTGGCAAGCTTTCAGCAAAGCTTGGAAAAGCTGAGTCAGATTGAGCATCAGCTAAGTAAAAAGCAGAATCGAGATCGTCGCAAGGTCATTGGTGTCTATGTGGGTTGGCGAGGCACCTCAATCGATTTGCCTGTAATCCGATATCTCACCTTCTGGGATCGAAAGAATACGGCGCAGGAGATCGGCCATCTGGGTGTATCTGAATTGCTATTGGGGCTGGAAGAAATCGTAACCGTAAAAAATGCCAGCAATGAAAAAACCAAGAGTCGCCTGGTCACGATTGGTCATAGTTTTGGTGGAGCGGTGGTTTATAGCGCTACCTCGCAGATACTGGCAAGCCGATTCCTGGATAGCCAGTCCGGCACGAACGCGAGAGGGGATGCCAAGGGTTTTGGTGACTTGGTGGTACTACTTAATCCGGCGTTTGAGGCGCTGCGATTTGCGCCCTTATATGATCTGGCCCAGTCTCGCTGCAGTTATTTTGAAACCCAAAGACCACGCTTAGTGATTTTAACCTCTGAATTTGATTTGGCTACGCGCCTGGCCTTTCCAGCGGGTAGATGGTTTTCCACTTTCTTTGAATCTCACCAACAAATTCAAAGGGAGGAATGCAAACGCAGCCATTTATTGCATGAAGGCTACGCCGACAGAAACACAGTGGGCCACTATGACAGACTCGTCACCCATGAGCTGAAGCCGGTCACTAAAAAAACCGACACCAAGTCTCAGGCCGTGGATAGTTTGATCGATCACTGGCGAAAGCAGAGAGAGGGTACTTCTACGCAGATTGGTCCCACGATTTTGACGCATTTGGGTAAGACCCATCCGCAGAATCCCTTTTTAAATATCTACGTAGATAGCCAGTTGATCAGTGGCCATAACGACGTGTTTGGGGAAGACATTATGGAATTTATTCGTCAGCTTATTGTGTTGTCTGCTGGCAGCTAGTCTATGGATCAAGTGAAAGCGTTAACAGAGCTATTGCATCACGAGATTCCGCTTACCGAAGCGATGGGCCTGAAAGCGCAGACCTACGATGGCAATAGCCTGAGTCTGTTTGCCCCGCTGGAACCGAATCGTAATCACAAATCCACCGCATTCGGTGGAAGTTTATACAGTGTGGCGGTGCTGACGGGCTGGGGCCTATTGCAACTCAAATTGTCTGAAGCAGAAATTAGCGGGCAGGTGGTGATTCAAAAAAGTTCGGCAGAATACCTCTTGCCGGTCAAGTCGGGTCTGGTATCTCAGTGCGAATTCGTTGATACTAAGGCATGGGAAAGGATGAAGAAGACGCTGCAACGCAGAACTCGTGCGCGTCTTTCCTTGCGGGTTCGAATCCTCTCCGAGAACGGAGAAACAGCGATGCTGTTTGAAGGGGACTATGTCGTACACAAAACCACCTAGGCACACGCATCAATTTGTAATGGACTCGCCCATAGGGGGAATTCGGGTCCACTATATTGATCGCGCTGTGGTGAATGTGGATTTTCTCTACGGCGAGTATCAGCGACAAGAGGCAGAAACTGCCTATGGCGACTATCTGACTTCTGTGCTGACGCGTTACTTTTCGCGCAAGCATGCCGCCCTGGGAGAGCCCGTACAACTTGAGGGCACCGCATTTCAGGTCCGTGTATGGCAGCGCCTGTGTGAAATACCATTTGGTGCCACAGAAACCTATGGTAGCCTCGCCAGTTCACTCAATACCAGCGCCCGGGCGATCGGGAACGCCTGCAGGGCAAACAAAATACCCCTTTTTGTGCCATGTCATCGGGTGGTGGCCAGTAACGGGCCCGGTGGTTTTGCCGGTGCTACCCAGGGCATCAAGCTCGATACCAAGAACTGGCTACTGTCTCATGAAAAACAACAGCTTTTGGGCGCAATCCGGTCGCGTGCAGCGTCGACCCGGGAAAATTCCTCACCTATTCCCTTAACTTAGGGGAATTGCGTGTTAAAATCCGAGAATTAATCGCAGCATCAGCGGTCAAATTAATAAGACTTGTGCAGAGCAACGGGAGTATTTTGTGCGTAACTATATGAAAAATTTCATTAAAGTTTTGGTTTTGTTCGGAGTGGTTACCAGTCCTGCATTTGCTGCCAAGCCCAATGAAGCGGCCATCAATAAGATAGTGAAAGAGGTTTTTGGTGTTTCCCAGGCGGACGCCATCGCTGAAAGTGTGCTCCCTGGTGTGTACGAGGTGCGTGTTGGTGCCCAGGTCGTTTACATGAGTGGCGACGCACGCTACGCGGTACAAGGGGATATTATCGACCTCAAGAATAGGGAAAACATCACAGAAACCACCCGCACTGCTCAACGCGCCAAGCTGATTAAAAAAATAGACCCGAAGACTCTGATTGTTTTCAAGCCCAAAGAAAAGACCAAGCACGTCGTTACGGTCTTTACCGATATCGATTGCGGTTATTGTCAAAAATTACATAGTGAGATCGATCAATACACTAATCTGGGTATAGAAATTCGTTACGCCGCGTTTCCTCGTTCAGGTGCCAATACCAAATCCTATTTTAAAGCGGTGACTGTGTGGTGTTCTGAAAATCAACTCTCTGCCATGACAGACTCCAAAGCAGGCAAGGTGTTGCCACGAAAAGACTGCACAAACCCCGTGGAAACACATATGACTCTGGCCGGCGAATTTGGTGTAAGCGGAACGCCTACTATGGTTCTTGAAGATGGAACCGTTATTCCCGGATACGTGCCAGCGCCAAAACTTCTGTCCATATTGGAAGGGGATAAGCGAGCGGCGATGTAATTCGTCTATTTCGTTTTGACCTGATCCAGGTAATTGAGAAAGCGTCCCATTGTTTCCGGCCTGAGCATGGCCTCTATGTGTCTGCCTTCTGGGAGTTCCCAATATTCTTTAGGAGAGTTTGCGGCTTGGTAGAGGTCTCTGCCGTGTTTTACAGATATCACTTTGTCTCCATTCCCGTGCATGATAAGGACTGGCGTGGAGTGGATTCTCGAAAGGGCTAGTGCGGGGCTGTAGGAATCCGAGAAAAGAAAACTTAAGGGCCATTGAAGCGGCCAAGTGAAGAACACCTCGCCTAATTTATCCCTGGCAATGCGCCGAAAGCTGGTGAAGGAGCTTTCAATCACCAAGGCATCCACTGCAGTGGGGTTATTGGCAACGACATTGGCTGCGATCGCGCCTCCTAGGCTTTGCCCAAAAACAATAAAAGGCCGCGCAATTTTTTCCCTGTGAACATCGAGAAGATAAACTAAGGTTTCATCCATATCAGACATGATGGCGTCTAGATCGGGTACATCTTCGGATTTACCATACCCTCGATAATCCACCATGATCACATTGTATCCCTGGCTGGGTAGCCAATAGACGGCAACGATATGGGTACTGATATTTTCTGCGTTGCCGTGAAAATGCAGGATAGTTCCTTTGGGTTTTCCAATTGCCGGCATAAACCAGCCATGCAGGTTACGCTGGTCTGACATGGGGATAGCCAGATTCTCATAACTAAGCCCTATGTGTCTGGGTGTGCGAACCAAGTGCTTTTCAGGATAGAAGTACAGTTGCGAACAGGAACTGAGTAGAAATGAGCTCAGGATAATGGGGAGCAAGACAATTCGTAGACTGGCGTTCCGGAATTTATTAACGTTCAATTTTTAAGCAAGGCCTCGCGGATCAACGGTCTTAGTAAGTCCATGTGGATAATAGTTCACAAATAGAGATTCCCTAGTTTGACATTAAGCCCTTCATGTGCCAAACCTTTTAGGATGCCTTTGGAAGGAGCGGGATTTTTTGCTCCGAAAATGGAAAAACATGGAGGGTTTTGAATGAAACGTATTCTATCTATCGCAATGGTCGCGTGTTTTGCGGCCCCTTTTGTTGCAAATGCCGGTAACAACGGTCCGGGTTGCGGATTGGGAACAAATATCTGGAAAGGAAAAACAGGGCTGTTAGCCCACACGAGCGCTGCGACCACCAATGGTAGCCTTTCGAATGGTTGGTTTGGCATTACATCGGGATCACTCGGTTGTAACGGAGACGATGTGGTCTCGAATGAGTATCAGAAAAAAGTCTTCGTTGCCTCAAACATCGATAGCTTGGCGACAGATATCTCTCGCGGTAGTGGCGATCACCTGGAATCACTGGCGGCACTGATGGGCGTTCAATCGCAAGATAGAGACGCTTTTTATAGCCTGGCTCAGCGAAATTACGACGAAATCTTCAAGTCTGAAAACACAAACGACTATCAGACCGTTTTGAGCGCACTGGATACTGCAATGCGTAGTGATCAGCAGCTGTCAAAATATATTCAATAGGCTGTCTAGGGAATGACTCAGATAAGTAGGAGATTTCAATTATGCGAAAATTAGCGACGGTAGTAGCGATCATGAGTTTGGCCGCTCCATTTGCGGCGGCGCAAGCGGATGGCTCAGCGGGTTGTGGTTTGGGTAAATTGGTGCTTGAAGGGAAGTCTGGAACAGGGATGAATATTGGGGCAGCAATTCTGAACAACCTGATTATCCCTCAAACCTCTGCCATGACCTCTGGAACCATGGGATGTGATACAAGCACTCAGGTAAGAAACGATCAGGAGCGAGAAGTATTTGTTGCCTCGAATCGTGATAGCCTCTCTG
>JAOUPJ010000267.1 GCA_029879945.1 Gammaproteobacteria bacterium | reverse complement strand
TTGACGTGGCCAATGACGCCGTAACCCGGATTTCCATAATACAAGTCCACTTTCCCTTTTTTTAAATCTGACTCGAACTCTTCCCGGGTGAAATAGACCTTTAGTTTTATTGGTAATCCTGTGTTTTCAGACAAATATTCTACGAAAGGAGTCCATGTCTTAGATATAAGTTCGGGAGAGAGCTGCGGCGCTCGTGCTAAGACTAAAGTTTTTTGTGCCAGCGTATTAAATGAAGGTAAAGTCAAAATTATTATTAGTAGGATCTGTTTCATATACTTTCCTGCATTTTGGTGATAACAGCGATATCGTCTAATGTTCTTTTTCTCATTCACGCATATTGTTCTTTTTGGAAATAATCCGGTACTAAAACTAATGCATCTAAAGTCTAGGAGGTCTAAGTGTTTATCGTACAAAGAAGTTTTAGATTGATGCTGTCTAAAAGGTTTGGTTCCAATTGTTACAATTAAGTCGCCCAAATGTGAGTGGAATGAGTAAATAAATATCTTAATTAGGGATCTGGAATTCAATATGGGAGAAACAGCTAGTCACTGATTTCGGAAAATTGTCTGCTGAATATAGGGTTAAAATTAGCCAAATTATGCGTTTTTAAAAGGAAGAGTAATGCGATTCGGGAAATTTAGAACAATAAAATCCGGGAAATGTTTGGTAGGTAGGATATTTTGGGGATTATGAAATTACTAAAGGAATCAAAAAACCAACAATAAGTGTCTATTTTGTTCGAGATTTATTTTTTAAAAGTACGCCCCGCGAGGCGAAAAAAAGGGGACATCCTATATGGTTAAATACTAGGAACTAAGTTTCCCCTCCTATCCAACTTGTATATTGAGACGGAAGTCTTCAGGGTAGAGTCCTCCATTCGGCATACAAAAATATATTCACCTTTTACGTTCAGAGTGTGTTTTAGTGATGCGCAGGCATGTTCACTTCTAAATTCATAAGTATTGTAGCTTTTGCGTTTCGTTTCACTTACCACACCATAGGAGAGCGAGTATTCAGAAGCGACAAGCCTCGCCAACCGATTGTCAGACTCATTTAGCTTGTTTTTTGTCAACACGAAAATAGAATCGCCTAGTAGATGGGGCCAATCGACTACGTAAGCGCCATTGTAAGAAAACTTCCAGTTGACTGTTGCTGCGTCATTCTGCAGGGCAATATTAGAAAAACCAGTGGCGCTGGTATAGTAGGAGTCATCTACCTTGGAGAATCGAATTGATTCGGAGCGTGTGGCTAGCGCAGAGAGGTCTTCGACAGAGTAGCCGGTACGATCAGCGGTAATTGTTATGGCAGCTAGAGCTTGGTTCGCTGCATTCGCTTTTTCGCGACCAAGGAGGCGGATATTGCCCAACGCGTCCATTTTCATATCGCTGATGTCGACCAATGGATAAGGGAGCGCGTAGCGCCAGTTAACAAGCCCGCTTGTGTTGAGTTGTAGTAGTACAGGGTATTGATTGGTTTGATGAAAAGAAAGTGTTATCGCTCCATCGCCTTGTTCCACAAAATGGGTAAACAGAGTATTAGATGCGATTTCAGTATGTTGCCAGGCTATATCACCGTCTGACTTAATCCTGCTAACCATGATGCGCGGGTTATTGTTCGAGTCCATTTCAATTTCATGCGCTATCACTATACCGTCATCTGATAGCAATGCTGCTTTGATGTTTCGGAAGCCGTCTATAGGTAAGGTTGAACCAGCCTTGGGATATAGTGCCATGTGACGCATCCACTCCTGCTTACCGAACCGATCAACTTTGTGGATAAAATGTCTTGCTGAATCTCCCTGATCCTCTGCCCCAACAGTTACTATTCCACCATCGCTGGATGCAAAGACATGGTCAGGATAGAGATCATAGTTGGTCTCCAGATCGAAACTGAAAGTGTCTACCTTGAGGGACTGAATGCTGGACCAAGGTCCGTATACGCCGAGTTCATTCTTTGTTCTCGCTCTAAGAAAGTAGGAACCACTTTCCAGCGTGAGAGTGGAGGTCTCAGTTGTTGTGACAAAATCTGTTAATGGATCTACTCTTGCGAAATCACTCTTATTGGAAACTTGCATTTCCAAAGCGGTAGCGTACTGGCTGTAGGTCCAGAAAAAGCTGATTTCCTTGTTGGACTCAAAAGCCTGGTTCAAGTCTGGTGATTGAAGAGTGGGCGTTTCATTGTAGATGTATTGCTGTTCACCTGCCTCGTCTACATCCAGAATTCCATCATTGTCATCATCGGGGTCCAGTTCATTGACCAGCTCATCCCCATCGGTATTAATATACAAGTCCATATTTGCAACAGGGAGTTCCGCTCTATCCCCATATTTACTACGTTCTTTCAGGTTTTTTGTAACTATATAGGGGTTGAGCGAGTACATCGCGAGTTTGAGGTCGGTGATTAAATTACTGTCGTCAATATCACCGTCGGTTGCAATATCGTCAGCGATTACATTCAAAGATGTACTTAGCTTGCCGTTTACCGATTCACCTGAATCTTCAGCCTTTGTTATGGCGTATTTGTAAATCAGGGCGGAAAGGGCGACGACATAGGCGTTTCCATCACTGAATTTGGTGTCTACATCGTAAAGGTTTAGTTGAGAAAAATCTGAAAAGCTATTCGTGGGGAGCACGTCAACAAAGGCACTAAGTACTTCGCTTTCTGCCTGGGCAACCGCTGCACGTGAATCCATGTTCAATTCGCGAATCAGGTAAAATACCCGCTTATATGCCAAATGGGTAAGGATGTTTACATACGCTCGTTGTTCAGGGTCTTCCGAAATATGATAGACGCCTTTCAGTCGCAGGGTGCCATTGGAAAGTTTTCCTGTGATTTCATTAAAATGATACCCATCAGCGCTTAATAGTACGGGTCCAGTCGTGTTTATCAGAAACTCAAAATTACCCAGATAGTCACTGATTTCAGAAACGATTGTTTCTCTTGAGGTGTAACCATTGGGAAGTATCTTATTGATCAGTATTTCTGAGCCAACGACGTAGGGTCCTTTTTGTACCGCCCCTTTTAGCTCGATATCATACAATAAGACCGTTTCGCCGGTTCCGATGATGCCATCCTGATCTGTCCCGCATCCACTGAGTAGAAAAACGAAAACGGCTAAGCCCAGATTGAGTAATTTAGATTTTGCAAAAATACGCATTTTAAAATCCTTCCAGTGCTGACCACGCTCCAACATGGCCGTTGATATCGGTTTTGATCAATGATAAAGATTGAATATTGTCTTCGGTGATTGTGCTCGATAGCAAAAAGCCACCCTCTGAATCAACTAAAAAGTTGTTTATTCTTGCAGTTTTAGTAACTATGCCCGATTCATTTAGTGGGAGCTCTTCCTCTACATTGTGAATCGAAGCATATGAATATTTTTGGGTCTTTAAAACGCTACCATCAGTGTTTAGTGTGGTCAGTGAAAATATTTGGTTTTCGTTTACAAGATCTTTTGAGTTCATCGCGTAATAGACCAAGCCGTTTTTCTCTACCAACTTATCAATGAATTCTTCACTAGGCCAGTCTCTGAGTGAAAAATCCGTTTCTACATTGGCGGACCATATTGGATCCCCGCTGAAAGATGTTTTGCGAATGGTATAAAGGCTAGAGGACGTGGAACTATTCGTGATTA
Source organism: Gammaproteobacteria bacterium (assembly GCA_029879945.1). GTDB lineage: Bacteria > Pseudomonadota > Gammaproteobacteria > S012-40 > S012-40 > JAOUPJ01. The sequence goes on along the minus strand of JAOUPJ010000267.1, from coordinate 1,338 downwards.
AATAAAGAGTATTTCCCGTCCCGAAGGTAAGAGTCCTCGGTTTATAAACACCGGTAGGTAGTGTATTTACGTGTTTGTGGTATTTTTCGTCAAAAAGATTAGTTTGAAAATTTCTATTGATAACAACCACTGCAGGTTGACTACCCTTTGGGCTTATATCATATGAGGCGGGGTAGTCGTATTTACCGAGTAACTCGTATTCGTCCTTTTTGTTGCTACGAATTTCATATGTCACAAAATTGCGTACTAAATATGGGTCTACCCTGTGTTCCCACAAAATACTTCCATCTAGTGCGAATTTATAAACTGTGCTGAACCAGGCGATCACAAAACCATCCCCTTCCCACAGGAAAGGCACTGCGCCAAAAACCGCACTGTAGCCCGCTGGGTCTGTCATCATAAGTAGATGAGGTTCTATTTCGGTTTTGCTGATGACTACACCAGTAGCTGCTATGTTATAGACAATAAGGGTATTGATGCCTTCCCAGGCTTTGTGCGTAACAGCGACAGCACTTCCGTCATCGGCGAGGAGCAGTCTAATCGGTGTGTCATAACGACTGGTGTCCAGTACGGTCACCCAATCTAGGCCTCCGTCATTTTTGATAGAAGCAATATATGAAGCTGAGGGTCCCTGAATGAAGTGACCTTGAAATCTTTCTCCCGTAGAGGTAGCACCTAACGCATAGCTTCCCCCACTTCCACTTTCGGCTATATATGTTTTACCCAGGAACATATTTTTTCCGAAATGTTTGTTAAACATATCGACTTCCACTGTGTAGTATTCACTCCATGGGCTCCAGGCACCCAGAGAATTTTGACTACGGGCTCGCAGTTGGTGGGATCCTCTGACAAGAAAGAGGGCATAACCGGCACCATCGACTACTATCTGGGTAACATTATCAGGGGTTGATGATTCTGCGATTTCTAGCTGAATATTATCGATAGGCTCATCAGATTGAAAGGTGAGCTCAATAGCTTGAACGCTAGAATATGTTTTACCGTTTTCAATTCCCAATATTGTCGGAGCGGAGGTTGCCTTATAGGGTGTCAAGTCGAGTCTATCTGTAATGCCGTCTCCATCGTCATCCTCGTCGCTTATATTGAACTGCCCATCGCCATCCGTATCGATAAAAGAGTTGAGTGCAGCAATGAAGGTGGAACGATCGATTTGCAACTGGCTGCGTCTAAGTAAATTATCCAGAGTACTATCGGGATTAATATTCTGTGAAGCAGTACGTAAGCCAAGCAATTCACGGGGCACGTCTTCATTCAAATTCGTAGTCAGTTTCCCATTGTTGGCGAGATCTTCAGCGAGGAAGGACAGGTATTCACTCAATT
>JAOUPJ010000043.1 GCA_029879945.1 Gammaproteobacteria bacterium | reverse complement strand
CGTCGTTTCCACCGGAGAACAAAGCGGCGGCGCCTACGTCCGCGGCACCGAATGGTATGACATGCAAGTGTGGGCCAATAATATGGAGCTGGGGTATCTCTACCATTTTGGCGGACTCACTTCCACTGTGCACCCACAGTTGGTTGAAGACTTTAATCTAATACTGGGCGGGTATCCGGTTCGATATGATGACACACTCGGCGGTGTTATCGATATCAAACTACGCGAACCTAAAAAAGATCGTCTTCACGGATCAATGGAGCTAAGCACCTATGTATCCGGTTTCATGGTGGAAGGCCCAACGGGATTCACTCCCTGGAATGACAGCATGTTGTTTGCGGCGCGCCGCAGCTATATTGATGCGCTAATGTCTCCTGAAGATTTTTCAAAATTTGCAGGGGAAAATGAAGAAGAGGAAGATCGAGATCAGTTCACGACTGTGCCTCGTTTCTACGATATTCAGGCCATGTGGCATGCAGAGTTACCTGATGGACATATGGAACTAAAATTTTTCGAAGCCGATGACAAACTGGCCTTTATCAATAATGGCGAGGAGACATCAGACCCTGCTGCATCGGGAGAGTTTAATCTCGCCAACGGCTACCAAAGCGTTGGTTTCAATTGGCGAAAACAGTGGAATGCTCGGTGGTCTCACAATCTCTCACTTAGTCGCACAAAAAACTTTGAGGAACTACAGATTGGTAGCGACCCCATAAGCGGTCAACCTTTTTATGTCAGTGACACCCTCACTCAACACATCGTGAGACCTGAATTGTTTTGGCAAATCAATGATAATTCACGCTGGAGTTTTGGAAGCAGCGCAAATTATGTGGAGGTTCCAATCGATCTCTATATTGGACCACCACCACTCGGCGGTGACCCAGAGTACAACCTTACCGAGTCCCAGAAGTACAAAGTCAATCGAACTGTACGAGCAGGAATAGTCTCGGCCTTTACCGATTTCCGCCATAATTGGACGCCGCGTTGGGAAACAGTTCTGGGCGTGCGACATACCATGGGTAGAGCCAGCGGTGGTGTCAATATGGAAACGACTTTGCCTCGCGTAGCCACCGAATATAAGGTAAACCACAGATTATTACTCACCGCCTCCTGGGGTAAATACGTGCAGATTCCACTGAATTTTCAGATTCTGGAAGGATTCGGCAATCCCAAACTGACTTATCGAAAATCTGAACACCGAATCCTCGGTATGCAGTATGAGCTGAATCCCACCTGGACGGCAAAACTGGAGGCTTACCACAATCCGCTTACCGATCTTGTCGTCGATTACCAAAAGGAAAATGCCCTACCACCTGATAATTATGCCAATGATGGAAAAGGCGTAGTCTATGGTGCAGAGCTATTCCTGCAAAGAAAGGCCACTGCACGAAAGCTGGGCTGGATTTCCTACACCTACGCCCGCTCAAAAAGAACCGATCAATACGGGGTGACAACGCTCCACAATGGGGACCAACCCCACACGCTTACGGCGGTATGGGGTCAACCCATGACAGGGGGCTGGAAAAAATGGGACTGGGGTGTAAAGGTTCAGTGGCATTCAGGGAAATTGTATACGCCAATCATAGGGCGTCGTCCCGAACCCATTCCGGGTGGGGGTGGCGGTGTGTACTATCGCCCAGAAGTCGCAGAAAAAAACAGCGCACGCCTCCCCGATTATTTCAAGGCGGATTTGAGACTGGATCGCCATCAGCGTTATAACACCTGGAAATTGACCTATTACATCGATCTGCAAAACGTGACCTTTCACGAAAACATAATCGGTCTGGACTATGGTAAAGAGTTTGAAAACACAGCCAATCCCAAGAAGGTCACGGGCCTGCTCTTCATGCCCTTTTTGGGAGTGGAAGCGGAATTCTGATTGCAATAGAAACGGCCAAGAACAAAATTGACGGAATAAGAAAAAATGATAGACAGTTTTTTTGATCTCATGTCCCGCGGTGGCCCCGTCATGTGGGTAATCTTTATCACCGCCTGGGTGGCCCTGATCCTCCTGGTAGAACGCACGCTGCGTATTCAGAGCTGGTTAAAACTGGCCTTGAAAGACCAGGATGGATTCTTACACGACCCAAAATACGTCCCCAATCACCAGGACGTTCGTGGTGGCAGCCCTGTATCCATGGTACTAGACAAGATCAGTTGGGATGAAGTAAAGACCAGCGAGGATTTTGGCAAACAATTGAATATCCATTTAGCAGATATGATGCCCAAGCTCGAAGGCATGCTACCCACTGTATCAATTATTGGCTCCTTGCTCCCCATGCTGGGTCTGCTTGGAACGGTAACGGGTATGATCGAAGTGTTTCAAGTCATCGCAATTCACGGCACGGGCAACCCGGAAGAAATGGCCCACGGAATTTCCCAAGCCCTGCTCACCACTGCGTCGGGTTTGATTATCGCGATACCTGTCATTTTTTCCCATCATTTGTTGACACGCCGTCTGCGTTTACTGCTTTCGGTGACTGAACAAAGCATGCATGTGGTTTATAAACGTGGACTGGGTCTGCGACCATGAGTCTGAATACGCCTGAAGTCAGTCCTATCAAGGTTCCAAAACTTGAAGCGGGCAGTCCAGACATCAGCATGGCACCACTCATTGATGTGGTCTTTCTGTTGTTGATATTTTTCATGGTGACTACCGTGTTTCCAGAAAACAAGGGACTTGTTATTGAGCGCCCCGAATCTCAACACTCCGATCCCATTGTGCAGAAAAAGATGGTAATTGTGGTGGCGAAAGACGGAACCATACTCTTTAAGGACAAAAAAATTGCCACTCACGATATAGAACGACTGGTGAAGGAGCAGTTAATTGCTGTACCCAATACAGCCGTGCTTTTGCGTATAGATAAATCCGCCACCACGCAAACACTGGTAAGCGTAATGGACGCCTGTAAAAAAGGCGGTGCCAAACAAGTTGGCATAGCGACCGATGCCCTTGATAAGCCAGTCTAGTAAAAGTTATTGGCCTGCTGCCTTTCTCGTCGCAACGCTATTGAATTCCGCGTTGTTTCTGGTTTTGCCACGCCTGGGCTACTCAGAGCCCCCGGCCCCTCCCACTATCATCACAGTGGAGCTGAGTCGTTGGCAACCGCCGGCACCAGTCCCCCAAACTAAAAAGCCAGTGGCGGTGAAGGAAAAACACAAAAAGCTACCCAAGCCCAAGAAAATTCTTAAACCCGAAGCAAAACCCAAACAGGAGCCCGCTCCACCCAAACCGGAACCGGTTCTCACTGAAAAAGAAACTGAGAACGTTCCGACCGCCACGGTAGAACCAGTCGCCGAAGCCGAGGAAGACATCCCTACTCCCGTGCCTGTATTCATGGTTACCAGTATGCCGCGCAGTATTCATCAAGCAACGCCGCGCTATCCTGGTGCCATGCGTATTCAAGGGAAAGAAGGTAAGGTTTTACTCGAGGTGCTGGTAGATGGGAGAGGACGCGTCCGACAGGTGAAGGTCATTCAATCCGCCGGAAAATATTTTGATGAAGCGGCCATAGAAGCGGCCAAAATGACTGAATACGAACCCGCGAGACAAAACGGAAAACCGGTGGCAGTACGACTCAAAGTACCAATCATTTTCCAGTTAAATTAGCCCGTGGCACTGGCCGTTTCTTCATGACTCAGGGCTCGCGCCGGCAGGTTCTGCGCAACACCGAGAAAGATATGACGGTAGGAGACGTAGATAAAATTCGCGAATACCGGAAGCAGCAACACGCTCAAAAAACTCACTCCCAACATTGTCCCCAGCAACACCATAGACCACATTAGTATCACAACTGTCATCGGTACGATGTTAATAAGAATTGCACGATGGGTGAGCGCCTGAGCATGGTTGTAATTCGCTTCATGAAACAAGATCAAAGGGAAGGAATAAAAGATTCGCAGTGAAAAAGTCGCCAATAAGCAAAAATACAAAAAGGCAGCCGTAATTCGAGTTTCGATTTCAATGGGCAGACTGGATTGTGCCAACATGATCGTAACCAGCTTTTCACAGTACGTCATCAGATCCTTGTTGGGATTTATCGTATAACTGATTACCCAATAAAAGCTTCCGATGAATAGTGCGAAGATCGCTATTTTCATCAAAGACGTTTGGCCAGCCAAAAGCCCGTGTATATATTCGCTAAATTTGTAGCGCCTCGAATGGTCTGCGCTATAGGCAACAAGAATCAGGCCTGCAATAACAAAAACGAAGACCACTGCCAGATAAGTGAAAAGGATGGCGAGCACCAAAACCGGGGAGACATAAGGGGCAATGGGCTCAACTGCCTTGATGCCCAAATAGTGCAAAAGAAAAAAAAGTAGTACAAAACTCAGGTACAGCGGCACCCGACGAAAAAGCAGCGACACGGATTCTTTAACCCATGAAACGATGTCCTGCGGAGCCACGCGACGAGGCTCTAATGTCGCCATGCCTAGTCTCCTTACTGTGTTATAGGCCATCCCTGGCCGCCAGACCTGTCCCTATTTCAATATTAGTCGTACGGTTATTAAAGATCAACGCAGGAAAGGCATTCTTTTGAAATAGATTGCAAAAAACGAGCTGTTTGACTTGTTTTAGTTAGTCGGAGAAAAATAGACAAAGGGGTCGGAATGAATCGCCGACATGGAGGCACCGGCCAAAAAGGCCTTTCTTTTGGTTGTATTCACCATTTCGGGTTCACCACAGAGATAGACCTGGTAGTCCTTCAGTGCGCGGTGTTGCTGTAAGGCCAGATCACTACTACGACCAGCATGCAAACCATCCGGAATTTTTTCATCTTCAGATACACTGGGAATGTAGCGAAAGTTTTCATGCTTTGCCTGTAAGCCCTCACAGTCCTGATACAAGTAGATACCAGTTTTGCTTCGTGAACTGTGATAGAGCGAAATCTCGCCACGATGCTGATTGTGTAAGGCATCTCTGATAATTCCGTAAAGTGGCGCCAATCCACAACCCGTGGCGATGAGTAGCATAGGGGCGTCCGGTTTATCTGGATTGTAGTGGCAATCCCCGAGCGGTTCAGAAATCGTGATGGTATTACCCACCGCCAACTCATTGTGTACCCAGGAACTGACCAAGCCCTGGGGCACCAGCTTGATGTGTAACTCCAGATGGGGATCCAGCCCGTGTACGCTGGCGAGTGAATAGCAGCGAGTGCCCGCCACAGGATGATGCAGATTAATGTATTGACCAGCCCGGTATTTGAAATCCGAGGGGCAGTTCAATCGAAGTCGCATCACATCCTGAGACAGTTTTTTAAGAGAAAGTACGGTGGTGGAGAAGGTTCGACTGGCCTCGTCCCCTAATTGAATATGCAGATCCTCTTCGGGGACACAAGAGCATGCCAGGAACACACCTCTTTCCCGTTGAGAAGGCTTCAGTGATTTTTGTGAAGCAGGAGTCGGTTTACCTTCCACGGCCCGTACAACGCAGCTCTGGCAGATCCCGCTACCACATGAATGGGGGATGGAGATATTGTGCCGGGTGAGACAATTCAGCACAGACTCCTTGTCTCCTAACGCATAGGTCTTTCCATCTACGGTTAATTGAGGCACAACAAACTCCCCCCCAAATATTGCTGCTAATTAGCGACCAAGAACATCAGCACGAGTCGTCTCAGCAATTGCTGCGGCTTCCTGGATCAACTCCGCAGGCACATTAAGCTCTTGCAGTGTCGCGCCCAGGTTTTCAACGACGGCATCAAAGTGCTCATCGTTCAGACCCTGTTCCTTAACCAGCTTGGCATGACCTTCACGCATGTCTTTACCGGAGTAACTATTGGGACCACCAAAAGCCAAGGTCAAAAAGGCCTTTTGTTTGGCTGCTTGATTGTCCATATCCACCCCTTCAAAGAAGCGATTGATGCGATCATCTGACAAAACCTTGCGGTAAAAGATATCAACCGCTGCATCAACTGCTGCTTCGCCACCCAATTTATCATATAAAGTATCAGACATTTTTCCCTCCAAACTTTTACAAACAACAAAAGAAATCATTTAATACATATATTTAATATACCCTATTAAAACAGTAAACTTACTATTTTATTTAGTTATTAGATAGTTATAATATGTATTTTTGATACATATTATCGCCCGTTAATTCGGGTGTCAACGATTAGTTTTAATCAGAAAAGTCCGATACACTAAAAGCATGCAACTCACTTTACACACCGACTATTCCCTTAGAGTCCTGGTCTACCTGGGACTAAAACCCAATGCACTCTCCACGATTTCGGAAATCGCCGAGTTCTATGAAATATCGCGCAATCACCTGGTAAAAGTGGTCAACAAGCTGGTGAATGAAGGATTCGTCTACAGTTCCCGCGGCAAGAATGGGGGCATACGCCTCTCCCGCTCGGCGGAGCTGATTTCTGTGGGGGAAGTGATTCGCAAGATGGAACCCAATTTCAATATCGTGGAATGTTTTTCGGCAGAAAACCAGGAATGCGCTATCACCCCTATTTGCACACTTAAAAATGCCTTGTATCAGGGGCTCAATGAGTTTCTGGCTAATCTGGATAAATTCACCTTGGCAGATGCCATCACACCCAGGGCCAGACAGCAGGCCAATGAATTTCCCATACAGATTGTTGTAGAAAATCAAAAGAAAAAATATACTGGCTCATAGCCTATCGGTAGTTACATTTGTGTAAAGCATGATACTATACAGACCTGTTAACTGACACTGGGCCCACCAACACGCTCGGCTGTTCTATGGAAGACCATTTCTACTACCTCTGTTATCTGGATCACCAATTAAAACTCCGTCCTGGCAAGACGTATACAATTGGTCGGCTGGACTGTGAAATTACGATTCCCAGTTATCTGGTATCACGTCGCCATGCACGTATTGAGTGGCAGGATGGACGCCCATGCCTGGTGGACTTGGGTAGCACCAATGGCACCAAGGTCAACTCGGAAAAAGTCTCCAAGGCAACCTTATCTCCCGGTGACCGCATCGAAGTGGGGAATTCTATTCTCAAGCTACTACGTGTTACCGAAAACAATGGTGCCCAGACCATGAAACTCAGCGATACCGTTATGCTGGAAGCACGTGTTGCCACCCTACTCCATGATATTAAAGACCCGGAGCTTGTCAACAAGATTACCGATCTAAAAAGCCTATTTAACAAAAAAAATCAAGCACTTACAAAGATTGCCTATCGAGATTCCCTAACCAAACTCTATAATCGCAGATATTTTGACAGCACCCTCTTTGAGGAAGTGGAGCGCGCCAAACGCTACCACCGACCTTTGCAGCTTATTCTTGTGGATATTGATCATTTTAAAAGGATCAATGACGCCCATGGCCATCAGAAGGGGGACGAAGTCCTAACGGCCATTGCACAGCTAATAGAGCAGCATAGCCGCAGTAATGACACGGTCTGTCGATATGGAGGTGAAGAAATCGCGATTATATTACCAGAGTGCAGTATGAACGAGGCACGACAGGTCGCCGAAAAAATCCGCCACACCATCCACACCCTATCGCCTAAACTGACAGGGTTAGAGGTAACGGCGAGCTTCGGTATTTCCGGGTTCGACCAGCAAACGGATACCCCCACACTCATGCTGACCGCAGCCGATCGCGCCCTCTATCATGCAAAACAGACAGGAAGAAACAAGGTATCCGTCGATGCACCGCTGGATACCCTGGCCTGAGAAATTTAAACCAACAGGGAAGTCAGAATAGCATACGCTGTCTGCGTGCCTCAAACAGACACACTGCAGCCGCTACCGATGCATTGAGACTTTCCGCATCACCTAGCATGGGTATCTTCACCAGGAAATCACAGTGTTCTTGTGTCAGCTGACGTAATCCTTTCTCTTCGCCGCCAATTACGAGGGCCACATCTCCGGTAAGATCACTGGCAAAAATGCTTTTATCTGCCACGGCAGACGTGCCTGTGATCCAAACGCCCAGCCCTTGCAATTGCTCCAGAGTGCGAGCCAGATTGGTCACTTGTACAAAGGGGACACGCTCAGAGGCACCAACTGAGACTTTTCTTACAGTAGGCGTTAGACCCACTGCGCGATCTTTCGGAGCAATCACGGCGTGTACGCCAGCCGCTTCGGCTGTACGCAGGCAGGCGCCCAAATTATGAGGATCCTGAATACCGTCCAGCACCAATAGGAGAGCCGGGGTTTTTAGATTGCGGATGAGGTCTTCCAACATATCTTCACTCGCACTTTCTCGCTCACGACAACGAAGGACGACACCTTGATGTCGAGAAGTACCAACGATTTCATCCAGCTGCTTTCGCGGCATCCGTGTAACGATCAGGCCTTTTTGTTTTGCACGTTGCTCCAGGCGACGCAAGCGGGCATTCGTCCCCACATTGGCCTGAACTAAAACCTCTTCTATATCATCATCTTGCTTGTCTAACACAGCCAGAGCGGCATGCAAGCCATATACGAATTGCTGCAACGGAATGAACTCCTATCTACGTTTATTTTTTGGGGGGCGCTTCGCTAACCTTTTAGTTTTTTTACTCTTTTTAGAGTTGTATTTTACTGGTTCTTGCACCAGATCAAAATCGATTTTTTTCTCATCCAGCGTTACCCTGGCGACCTTCACTTCCACCGCGTCACCGAGTCGAAAGACCCTTCCGGTCCGTTCTCCACTAAGAAGATGTTTCGTTGGATCAAAGTGATAATAATCGTTATCCAGGGAAGTTACATGCACTAATCCTTCAACAAACAGTTGATCCAATTCAACAAATAAACCGAAGCTGGTAACTGCCGTAACATGCCCTGTGTATTGTTCCCCCACTTTATCCTGTAAATACTCGCACTTCAACCAATCTGTTACGTCTCTTGTTGCATCATCCGCTCTTCGTTCTGTCATGGAACAGTGTTCTCCCAACTGCTCCATCTGCTGCTTTTTATAGTGAAAATCTTTTTTGGTTGTCCCTTCAATAAGATGTTTGATTCCGCGATGCACTAACAGGTCTGGGTATCTGCGAATAGGTGAAGTGAAATGGGTATAGGCATCAAATGCCAGACCAAAATGGCCGGTGTTTTCTGGGTTATAGACTGCCTGACTGAGGCTCCGCAACATTACTGTCTGAATGACATGCGCATCATCTCTATCCTTAATCTCTTCCAGTAATTTGGCATAATGTTTAGGCTCGGGGCTGTCTTTGCCCCCCAGCTTCAAGCCAAAGCCCTGAAGAAAATTTTTCAGTTTTTCCAGTTTCTCCTCGCCAGGTCCTTGATGCACACGATAGAGGGATGCCAGTTTGTGTTCTAACAAAAAGTTGGCCGAAGCCACATTCGCGGCAATCATACATTCTTCAATGATGCGATGCGCATCGTTTCTAACGATGGGAATAATACGCTCTATTTTCTTTTTCTCACCGAATACAATGCGGGTTTCAACACTCTCAAACTCGATCGTTCCACGTTTGTTTCGTGCTTTCTGTAACGCTTTGTAAAGTTCATAGAGGTCGTCCAGATGCGTTACGATATTTCCGTAACTGCGGCGAGTCTTCATTTCCTTTTCTTGCACGATCCGCGCAACTTCCGTGTATGTCAACCTCGCAGCAGAACGCATCACGCCTTTAAAAAAAGTATAGTCTCGTGTCTTGCCATTGGTATCGATGTTCAATTCACAAACCATGCACAAGCGATCGACTTGAGGATTCAATGAACATAGATTATTTGATAAGACTTCAGGCAGCATAGGAACTACGCGACCTGGGAAATAAACCGAGTTTCCTCGCTTTTCTGCTTCAGAATCCAGAGCCGTATCGGGCAACACATAGTGTGACACATCGGCAATCGCGACGAGTAATCTCCATCCTTTTCCCTTGGGTTCACAGTAGACCGCGTCATCAAAGTCCTTGGAATCTTCACCATCGATAGTCACCAGGGGAACATTCCGCAGATCCACCCGCTGCGCTATTTCGGATTCGCTAATCGTGTGATCAATCTGGGTAGTCTCAGCCTTTACGGCACTCGTCCACTCGTTGGGAATATCATGTGCTCGGATAGCGATATCGATTTCCAAGCCGGGAGCCATATGCTCACCCAGCACTTCAGTAATCTCGCCAATCGGTTGAGACTGCCAGGTCGGTTGCTCAACCAGTCGGGCGACGACAATTTGATTGTCCAGTGCGCCGCCCCGCTTGTCGGGCGGCACGAGCACGTCCTGGCTGATGCGTTTATTGGAAGGGATAACATAAGAGATTCCGTGCTCCAGACGAAATCGCCCGACAATGGAATCATGTGCCCGCTCCAGAATTTCTACAGGAGCGGCCTCACTGCGTCCTCGGTGATCGATACCAACCACTCGCACTACGACTCGATCGCCGTGCAGCAGGCCTTTCATGCGCCTGGCGGAGATAAATAAGTCCTCTCCTCCATCATCTCGTACCAGAAAGCCAAAGCCATCTGAGTGCCCCAGGACGCGCCCTCGGATCAAGTCCATCTTTTTAATCAAACCGTAGGCATTTTTACGCGTTCGGATCAGTTGCCCGTCGCGCTCCATTGCCCGCAATCGTCGGCGCATGCCCTCATGCTCCTGCTCGGAATGCAAGCCAAAATGGTCTTGTAATTCCTCGCGAGATAGGGGGTGGCCGGTCTCATTCAAAACCTGCAATATGTACTCGCGGCTAGGGACCGGACTCTCGTAGTTCTCGGCTTCCCTTTCCGCAAAAGGGTCTTTTGTGTCACTCATTGACATTCCCGGTTGGTCTGGGTAAAGTTCGCGTTGCTTTTATTAGGCATTTTGCACCATGCCGGGGTGGCGAAATTGGTAGACGCGCTAGCTTCAGGTGCTAGTAGGGGAAACCCTGTGGAGGTTCAAGTCCTCTCTCCGGCACCATCAAGCGCAACTTAGCAAATCCATTAAGCCTTACGCAAGCTTTTGTTTTATATTTGTTTTCACTTCTGCGTCCAGGCTAAGCCCGTTCCCGTCAAAACAGTTTTCATTCTACACCATTGGAAAAACGGATGAACAGACCTATCTCCATAGGGGTAAGCGCCTGCCTGTTGGGCCATCGCGTCCGGCATGACGGAGACCACAGACTCCAACCCACTATCAAAGACGACTTGGAAGAGCTATTCCAGTTGCAGCCTATTTGCCCGGAGGTGGAAAGTGGCATGGGGGTCCCCCGGACTCCAATCCAACTGGTTGAGACTAGATATGGGGTCCGCGCACTGGAAATTCAAGACCCTGGCAAGGATTACACCCAGAAACTTGGCCAGGTCGCAAAAGACTGGGTCTGTGCAAACCCAGCGATTTGTGGCCTGATACTCAAGTCAAAATCGCCAAGCTGCGGTTTGGGATCGACAAAAATTTTTAACCAAGCCGGAGAGATCAGCGCTGCTACGGGATATGGAGTCTTTGCCCAAACAGTCCGAGACTTGCTACCCGGCATTCCATACATCGATGAAATCCAATTTTCCGATCAGCAAGCGCGTATTCAGTTCATACATGCTGTTCAACACTACCACTCGGCTTCTAACAGCATGGATATATAGTTTTTGAATTCACTCCAAGTGTGAATATTCACATAAAACCAAATTTTCCAATCAAGTGATTCACTCCTTCCATGAGCGAAATGACTTCGTACTGTGAAGGCGCGCGGTTTCGTGATAGCATTTCACACAAATAGAATTCCTAAAATGCTAAAAAATAGCTCAATCAATAAGTTAAAACATATAAAAAAAGGGAGGGGTATCCTTCATGTGTTTATTCTTGCGTATTCCAACACTTGCTCTCATTGCACTGGCACTCCTTGCCTGCACCAAAGAAGTAGAAACCACCGTCACAAAAACCATACTCGGTTCTGTTAACACCAGCTTAAGCGGCTATGCCGTCAAAGGAAAAATCAAGAATGCCACGATTTCTGTCTACAGCTTTGACGATAACACCAATGGAACGACTCTACTTACAAGCACGCAAACCGATGAGAATGGAAGCTATTCACTCTTGCTTCCACAAGACGTACGTGCCCCACTGCTCCTTAAACTGAGTTCAAACGCAAACTCGAAAATGATCTGCGACACCTCCGCAGGGTGCGCATCAAAAGCACTTGGAGAAAGTGTCGAGCTTTCAGAAAATATGTACTTGTACTCCATAGTACCGAGTCTCAACCAAGGATCAGACAACGCAGCGCAAATCAATGTGTTCACACACTTGGCCGCCTCACTCTTTCTAAACGGGCTTGAAAACAACGGTACCAAGCCTGATGTGCTAAACGCTGCGAAGGCCGTTTCCAAAATGAATGATTTGCTGACGGACTACCAGCTTCTCAAAGTGGGAGACAATATTCTCGCTGTGCTCGTTGCAGATATCACCAATTCGCAAGAGATGGACTCGCTGGCTGAAAATGAAAACAGATCAGAAGTTAGTTTAGGATTTGCTTCGGCTGCCATCGCTCGTTGGGCTGAGCAGTCATTCTCCGGTGATCTGGCGACAGCGCTCGACATGTTACGTATTAGTTATTTGGAAAATGAAGGGGAATTTTGGCTCGCCAAGTCTAACGAACAAGAATTTTCTCTACATAAACTATTTTCTTTCGCCAAAACGGAAGCACAAGCCTATAAAGCGACTAATAATTCCAACTCAATGCTGGAAATGTTTATCGGCAATGCCACTAGCCAGATCGCAGCAATCGACAGCGAAATAAATGTTCCTGCTCCGGTTGAGCCGCCTGCTCCGGTTGAGCCGCCTGCTCCGGTTGAGCCGCCTGCTCCGGTTGAGCCGCCTGCTCCGGTTGAGCCGCCTACTCCGGTTGAACCACCTGCTCCTGTAGGTGAAGGCGATAGTAATAAGAAAACCAATAGTAATTTCAGCAACTGGTTACATCTACTCAATGATCCGGTGGAATTGGCCAAGGTCTTGGTAAATTCGGTGCGTGCACTGGGCTACGGTATTGATACGCTTGTTGAACAGACGGTCAATGCCGGTTCTGAAATTCTAAAAGCAGGCTTACAAACTCGAATGCTGGATGATTCCAGAAATGTCGTTCAGGTTTTCGAGGACATGTTCCCTGCTAGCGCGCAGATTTTACGAATCATGGCTAAGCGCTCGGCCGAGTGCTATAGAGACGGAAATGAATTCCAATATGACCTAGCCGAAGACCCCGAGAATCTAATGCCCGAGAATATCTCCCTTTCAGGTCTAGTCGTAGTAGAAAAGGCTGGGCGGTGGTCCCAAACCTGCGTTATGAAATTGGAGAATGGTTACGTATCCGAACTAGGGGTTCTCACTTTTAAATTTACAGTCTCCCCTAGCTATTACTGGGAGATTCAATCTGCCACCCTTTATGGAAGCCTGTCTGTAGTCGGGGACAATGCAGAAGTTCACTTTAAGAACCATCGACTCAATACCACCTGGTATGCGACACAATATAGCTGCTCCTGGAATTCCGTAACTTGGCGTTATACTTGTAGTAATGAACTCAAATACCACTACCCCTATTTTCTGAGAGGCAACGGTGATGTAAGCGTGGTGCTCAAAGATAGTGATCACAGTAAGATAACTAGTCTGACCGCCTACGGTAATTGGGAGTTGGATTGGCCCAATCGCACCCTGGGCATGCTACCCGTTGTGGACAGAGCCACTTTTTCACAAAGTTTTATACGCTTAAACGAAGATATCTACATCCAAAATGCACGTATTGAATACGACAATTTCTGGGGGTCGTATTACGGTGGCGCAGTAGACTGGGCGGCGACTCATGGACGTGCCTTTTCTCTAAAAGTTAGCCTTGATACACGACTTGCCCTGCCTACGGATTCGGGATACACCCAAACCCGTAATGTCAGTACGAGCTTGGGTCTTTATGTACCGAGGAGTTCATTCTCGAATCGCGTTTACTCGATCTCGTTTGGAATAGACGGAGAATCTATTTTCCTTTCGCACTCTACCAAATCGCGTAATAACCTGATTTTCTCCAATCAACTGGGAACCGTTATGGAGTTGGTACTCAATGAAGACCGGACCGCCATAGAGGGGGGAATGATCTGGCAAGACGACAATCTAGTCGCTCGAATTGAAGATTCCCGATTTGGTCCGATCATACGGTACATCAATGGGAATATGGAAAGCTTCTAGATTCCTCGTGTACTTGGTTCGCTCGCTCGTTTTTCTAAATATCCTACTAGCCGCCTGCTCCATTCAGGCGGCTAGTGTCTTTGTAAAACAGGAAAACTGGCATTATAGCGGTTCAACTCCCTTAGAGTTTTTCGACAAAGGGTGGTCCATCGAGCCTGTTAACGGCGCGGACTATTCTGAGGGTTACTCCGTATCTCAAACAGGCGTTGAACATCTGGGCTTTAGGTTTGGTGTTATACAGAAGGCCGAAGTATCAGTCTCCCACTCCAAAGATTTCATTGATCTTCTCTACTCCATAAAACGCGAAGACAAACTGACTATCGGCAGAAATTACCAACTTGAAATCGATGCCAATGTTATTCGTGCCACAGGCCTCCTTTTTGGTTACCGATATTCCACTGAAAACTGGGGTGCAATCAGTGTTAGTTACTCACAACTGGAATCCACGGAATTTTATTACGGCTCATGGAAAGGACATGCACAGAGTATCGCCGAAAATGACTACGACTTTCGTATGGACGTGGACTACTACTACCAAAAAGACGTGTTGTTCGATCGAAAAATTGAAATGACCGAAGGGGGTGGATATACCATAGATCTGGAATATCGCTGGGAATCAGATCAGCTGGACATCCTTTTACGTCTGGACAATGTCACAAGTAAAATTGTGTGGCCCAAAGCACCACACACCAAGGCTGTAGCCGATAACAACACCAAGGAATACAATGAAAACGGATATGTTATCTTTCGTCCGCTTCTCAACGGAAACGAGACGAATGATGTGTTAGCACAACAACTACCCAAACGGACGTTTCTAAATGTGGACTTCGTGGAACTACCACAACGTCTATTTGTGCACCTGCTATGTACTCCATTCAACTGCTATCCGAAAATGGGGGCTGGTTATAGCTGGCGCAGCAGTCTATATCGAGTGAGCTATGAGCCGATTACCGAAAGCGTGGGATTCGGTATTGAAGGCAATTCCTTTAGTGGACTCCTCTCTTTAAACAACACACCAAAGCGAGCCACCTCAGTTAGTGTCCTGCTCGGTCTCAACCTTTCGTTCTAAGCGCCTTTACCACGTCGCTTCATCAGAGATTGACGCGAGCGCTGAGTCGACGAGGCATCCGTATTTACAGGTATACTGTTTTAACGAACGGGCTCCAGGTGTGTTGATGCTGGTGGGTGACTGGCATCCTAATCATTCTGGAATAGGAAGCCCAAGCAGTCATCACTCAAGCACAAAAAAAGCCTCACTGCTGACAGGGAGGCCTTTTCTTTTACCACTCCAGTGGAAGCTTAAATCTCTAACAGGGACTTGTCATGAATAATCGTTTCATTTCGATCCGGCCCTGTTGAAATAATCGCTAATGGTGTTTGAGTTATTTCTTCGATACGCTTTAAATAGTTTCGTGCGTTCTCGGGTAAATCCTGCCAACGCTTCACGCCAAAAGTGCTATCCGTCCACCCGGGCATTTGTTCATAGACCGGCTCACAAACCGTGTAGGCCTCAGCACCTACAGGTGGTGTATCCCTGCTCTCGTCACCACATTTATAGCCCGTACAAATATTTATCGTATCTAAGCCATCGAGCACGTCCAGTTTGGTAATACATAAGCCAGAGACACTGTTGATCTCAATAGAACGTCGGAGTGATACAGCGTCAAACCAGCCACATCGTCTAGGTCGACCTGTTGTGGAGCC
>JAOUPJ010000042.1 GCA_029879945.1 Gammaproteobacteria bacterium | reverse complement strand
CACACCACCCATGCCACCCAGGGCCTCCAGACCAAATATGCCGGCAGCGATACCACCCCAGGCACCACAAAGCCCGTGCAAGGGCCACACACCCAATACATCGTCGATTTTCCATTTGTTTTGGGTCAGGGTGAAGGTCCAAACAAACAATGCCCCAGCAACCACGCCAATAAACAAGGCCCCCAGTGGATGCACAATATCCGAGCCGGCACAGATTGCCACCAGGCCCGCCAAGGGGCCGTTATGAACGAAACCCGGGTCATTCTTGCCCACAAACAGGGCAGCCAGGATGCCACCTACCATGGCCATCAGGGAGTTCATGGCGACTAGCCCACTGATACCTTCCACAGCCTGCGCGGACATCACATTGAAACCAAACCAACCAACGGTCAGTATCCAGGCCCCCAAGGCTAAAAAGGGGATACTGGAAGGGGGATGGGCCGCAATGCCACCGGTTTTGGTGTAACGCCCGTAACGAGCCCCCAACATGACCACCGCCCCCAGTGCAATCCAGCCTCCGACCGCGTGGACAACCACCGAACCCGCGAAATCGTGGAAACCGGCACCAAAGGTCTTTTCCATCCAGGCCTGCACCCCCCAGTTCCCGTTCCAGACTATCCCTTCGAATGAGGGATAGACCAGGGCCACCAATAGAAAGGTCGCCGTCAATTGAGGATAAAACTTCGCCCGCTCTGCGATACCGCCGGAGACAATAGCCGGAATAGCTGCCGCAAAGGTGAGCAAGAAAAAGAATTTCACCAGCTCATAGCCATTCTTCTGCGCCAAAACCGTTGCCGAGTCAAAAAAGCCCACGCCATAGGCTATGGCGAAGCCGATAAAGAAATAAGCAATCGTGGAAGCCGCAAAATCGGTGATGATCTTGACCAAGGCATTGACCTGGTTCTTTTTACGCACCGTGCCCACTTCCAAAAAGGCAAAACCGGAGTGCATTGCCAAAACCATGATCGCGCCCATTAGGATGAAAAACGCGTCGTTGCCCGCTTTAAGTGCTTCCATAAGTACCTCGCTTATACGTTTGGCCTCAGAGGAGCAGAAACTATGCCTATAAATTAATACCGTAATTACAATAAGTTACCCAGCACCCCGTCAATCAAATGCACCAATGCAGTGCATTTAGTAACCCTCGCACACTATTGGAGCACCACGATAGTGCATGATATAGCGCTGCTTGCGCGTCATGATTCTCCGCTTTAATATATGATTAAGATTTAATCACTATCATGGCTAGCTTCTCGATCAATGGAGCGTTTTTTATGTTGCATCTAAAAACAGATCCTAGAATAGATTATGAACTTCCCCTGGACCTGCTAAAAATTGAAAACGGCGAGTCCGAGTATCTAGATCAGTCTATTGAAGCGAGCGATAAAGATTTTGAAGACTGTGAAGCGCTGATAGGCGATGTAGCCCTGATCCAATGTGCCAAGGCACTACGGGTGGCAAAAGAAAAAATCTAGAATCACAATTTCGCAGTCTCTACTTCAAGGTCGCGCTTATTAGCGACCTTTTTGTTTTTAGACACCCCAAAGACCTCGAATCGCAGCGTATCCTTGCGCCCCCCGCCCAATGGCCTCAAACAAGACTTGCTCATGCATTCCACCCAAGGCATATACAGGCACTTTGCACGTCTGCGCCAGAGTCTTAAACTGATCCCAGCCCAGGGGCGGCGCATCGGGATGGCTTTGCGTAGGCAACACAGGAGACAACAAGGCAAAATTACAATCTAGCCGCTCCGCGTGGCGTAGTGCCAGTCCATTATGGCAAGACATGCTCAGAATTTTATTCGTAGCAATCGGTCTATCCTCAAAGCGCAAGGCGTTTTCGCGGTTGAGATGAATACCGTCTGCCGCCACTTCGTTGAGTAATTCCGGCAAGCCATTGAGCAAGACCTTACAATCCTGACCATGGGCGAGTTCCACGACCTGATGCGCCAGTACGATATAGTCTGACAAATTCATTTCTTTGGCGCGAAATTGTATCAGCGACAAACGATTCTTTTTAATCGCCGTTTCCAGTGCAGATAAAAAACTGGATTCATTTTCCGGCTCAGGGGTAATCAGCAGGCGTTGTGGTAGCTGCACCGCCTTCATAATTGGCCAATTCGCCTCGGGAAAGCTTAGATTCTGCAACAGGTCTTTCTTTACCCATTGAGTCTCCTGGCCCTCTCGCCCATGAGGCTCGCCTTGAAAACGGGTTACTGAGAAAATATCGAGAAAAACCGATTTATCTGGGTAGTCATGATGGATTTGAATAAGCGGCTGACAGGCTTCGATTTGAATTCCGATTTCTTCTTTAAGCTCACGCGCCAGGGCCTGGGTTGGCACCTCACCCGCCTCCACTTTACCACCGGGAAACTCCCACAAACCACCCTGGTGTAAATGAGCCGGACGTTTGGCCACAAAAATGCGCTCTGCCTTATCATAAATAACGGCAGCGACCACATGAACGGCTTTACTCATGAATCCGAACTGGACTTGGACGAATCCGGTTTCCCTTCACTACCAAAAAAGCTGGTCAGGATCAGGAGAACAGCGCCAACTGAAATGGCCGAGTCGGCAATATTGAAGGCAGGGAAATGGGCGTCTCCCCAGTAAAAATCGAGAAAATCCACCACATAGCCAAAGCGTACACGGTCTATGACATTACCAATGGCACCACCAAGTATCATGGCCAAGGACAGCGCCTGTAAACGCTCTCCTTTTTCCAGCTTGATGATCCAAATCACCAGCGCCACGCTGACACCTATGGCAATCACGGTAAAAAACCAGCGCTGCCAACCCCCTTGGTCACTGAGAAAAGAAAAGGCGGCTCCGGTATTGTGCATTAATGTCAGATTGAAGAGTGGCATGATCTCGACCGGCCTGAACAACACCAAGTTTTCCGTGGCGATATGCTTGGTCAGTTGATCCAGAACAATCACGATCAGGCTCACCCAAAACCACTTCTTCATGCGAAGCGCCTCGTCTCTCCCGAACCGGTCACATTTGTTAAACATCGGCCACAAAGTCCGGGGTGCTCGGCGTCTGAGCCTACGTCTTCTTTATGATGCCAGCAGCGCACACACTTGGGATGATCACTGGGCCCCACGCGCACCCACATTTCGTCACCATTTTTTAAGGTGACATGCATATCGTCCGCCCCTTTATCGGTCTCTCTAAAGACTCGTGCAGCGGAAACCATCAGAACAAATCCCAGCTCATCCTCTAAACGAACAAGACGCGCATGTAACTCCTGCCCACAGAACAGGTCCACTTCGGCATCCAGAGATGAACCAATGCCACCGGCCACACGCAAATGCTCTAACTGTTTGGCGACCATCTCTCTAACTTCCAGAATTTCAGCCCAATATGCCAGACTAAAATTCTCGTCTTTCGGCAAAGCGGGGAATTCATAAAAGGTTTCAAGAAAGACACTTTCCTTCTTGTCACCCGGAATATAGGAATAGATCTCTTCCCCAGTAAAACTCAGGATAGGTGTGATCCAGCGCGCAAAGGCATGCGCGATATGATAGAGCGCAGTCTGCGTGGATCGACGAGCAAGGGAATCCTTTTGCGTGGTGTATTGCCTGTCTTTGGTCACATCCAGATAAAAACTGCCCATGTCTACGCTACAAAAGTTATGGATCTTCTGATAGATATGATGAAACTCGTAACGATCATAGGCCTCAACAATTTCACCTTGTATCTGCTGAGCACGCTCTACAGCCCAACGATCCAACGGCAACAAATCATTGGCTGCCACCAGATGTTTCACCGGATCAAAACCGGTCATATTCGCTAAAAAGAATCGCGCGGTATTACGAATGCGTCGATAGGCGTCGGCCGTGCGCTTAAAGATTTCCTGTGACACAGTCATCTCACCGCGGTAATCGGTGGCGGCGATCCACAAACGCAGGATGTCTGCACCTAATGAATTCATGATCTCGTCTGGCTCGATCCCATTACCACGAGACTTAGACATCTTGTGCCCGTTCACGTCCACCGTGAAGCCATGCGTGAGTACCTGTCTATAGGGCGCCTTTCCGTGCACCGCCAAAGAGGCCAGCAAAGAAGACTGAAACCACCCTCTGTGTTGATCGGAACCTTCCAAATATAAATCGGCAGGAAACTGCAATTCTTCGCGGGCAGAGAGAACACTGAAATGCGTAACACCCGAATCGAACCACACGTCCAAGGTGTCGGTCACTTTTAGGTAATCCTTCGCCTCACCACCGAGCAATGTGGATGGCTCCAGATCAAACCAGGCATCAATGCCTTTTTGTTCGACGAGTTTCGCGACCTGCTCCACCAATTCACTGGTATTGGGATGCAGCACTTGTGTGTCTTTATGGACAAACAGACAAATCGGCACACCCCAGGTACGTTGACGAGACACACACCAGTCCGGGCGCTTGCTCACCATACCTTCGATACGTGCCTGACCCCAATCAGGTATCCATTGCACCTGCGGGATGGCCTTTGCGGCCTGATCACGTAGCCCGTTTTGGTCCATGCTGATAAACCATTGCGGGGTTGCGCGGAAGATGATGGGGGTTTTGTGTCGCCAGCAGTGTGGATAGCTGTGCAGTAAGGCCTGGGCATGGATCAGCGCACCCTTGGTCCGCAAGACCTCCAAGACTGAATCATTGGCCTTGAAAACGTGTTGACCTTCAAACAGGGCGGTACCTGGGATGAATTTTCCTTCAGGGCCGACCGGATTTTCCACCGGCAAATCATAACGAGAACCGACGACATAGTCGTCTTGCCCGTGGGCGGGGGCTGTATGCACGGCACCCGTACCCGCTTCAGTGGTGACATGCTCCCCCAGGATGATAGGGACTTCCTTGTCATAAAAGGGATGCTTGAGCTTGAGCCCTTCCAGGGCTTCGCCCTTGGCATAGGCCACGACGCGGTGCTCGGAAAAATTCCAGCGACCCATGGCGTCTTTTAACAAGTCTTCTGCCACCAGCAAGCGCTCGGTTCCATGGTCTCCATCACACTCCACCACGGCGTAATTGAATGCGGGATTCAAGGCCACCGCCTCATTCGCCGGCAGTGTCCAGGGGGTGGTGGTCCATATCACTACAGATAAGGGCCCTTTGCCCTTGTTCTCCACATGATGGCAACGCGCCATCAAGGCGTCGTCGTCTAGTAGCGTAAAACGCACATCAATGGCAGGTGAGCGCTTGTCTTCATATTCCACCTCGGCTTCGGCCAATGCGGAACCGCAATCGGTACACCAATGAACCGGTTTAAAACCCTTGTGTAGATGACCGTTATCGATGATTTTGCCTAAGGAGCGGATGATGTCCGCCTCCACCTGAAAGCTCATGGTCAGATAAGGATTTTCCCAATCGCCAAAAACTCCCAGACGCTTAAATCCCTGGCGCTGCTTGTCCACCTGCTGAGTGGCATACTCACGGCAGGCCTTACGGAACGCGGATGGCTCAATCTTTACGCCCGCCTTACCCTTCTTTTTCTCCACTTGCAGTTCGATGGGCAGTCCGTGGCAATCCCAACCTGGAACATAGGGCGCGTCAAAGCCGGCCATGGTTTTGGATTTAACGATGATGTCTTTAAGCACCTTGTTGACCGCATGGCCCAGGTGTATATCACCGTTGGCATAGGGCGGCCCATCGTGCAGGACAAATTTCTTGCGACCCTTGCTAACGGATCGAATTTTTTGATACAAGCCCTTTTTTTCCCAATCTTTTAACATCTGGGGTTCGCGATTGGCCAGGTTTCCGCGCATGGGAAACTCGGTTTCGGGTAGATTCAGGGTATCTTTATAACTCTTTTCAGACATCTTCTTTAATGTAACTCTTTTTTAAAAAATTCTTTGGCCTGTTCACAATCTTTTTGAATCTGCTTCTTAAGGGCATCAATGCCATCGAAGCGTTGTTCTGCGCGAATAAAGCGCATGAACTGGACCTTCACATGCTGCCCATAAATGTCTCGATTAAAATCGAACAGGTGTGCTTCCAGTTGCAAACTGTGTCCGTCCACCGTCGGCCGATTTCCGATATTGGCCACACCCTTCAGGGCGTGCTCGCCTGCCCCGTCCACCGTCACCGCGTAGACACCCGACAAGGGCAAGGTACGTCGGCGTATAGGGATATTCGCTGTAGGGAACCCAATCTGCCGGCCACGCTTATCGCCATGCGAGACCCGTCCCATCAAGTAATAGGGACGCCCGAGCAGACTTTCCACCGTTTCCATATCGCCCGTCTCCAGGACCTGGCGCACACGGGTGCTGCTGACACGCTCGCCAGCTACCACTATGGTTTTGGTGTCTTCCACTTGAAACCCGTGGACACCCCCGAAGTTCGCAAGCATAGCAAAATCACCGCGTCTTTTCTTTCCAAAGCGAAAATCATCACCCACCACCAGATGTGTCACACCCAGTGCGTCGACCAATATTTGCTCAATAAATTGCTCTGGCTCCAAACCGGCTAGGGCGCTATTAAAGCGCAGACACAAAACGCGCTCCAGGCCAGTCTCACGCAATGCCATCATTTTTTCTCTAAATCGCGTCAGGCGGGCGATAGCCGGATCGGGGCGCAAATATTCCTGAGGATAAGGTTCGAAGGTAAGCAACAGACTGGGCAGGCCACTTTCTTTCGACAACGCCACCAAACGCTGCAAAACCGCCTGATGCCCCAGGTGCACGCCATCAAAATTCCCGATCGTCGCCACACAGCCCCGGTGTCGCTCCCTGATATTATGCAAACCCCTAATGATTTCCACGAGATAGCGTCCTTGGCCTGAAAGCTGGGATTATAACTGAATATCTCATCCGTAATGGCAGCAAGGGAGGCCAAGACAGGATTGAATTCACTTATCTCGTCCCCATATTAGGAAATTCAAATATACGAATCAAGAAATGGGGAACCCTATGACTCATTCAGATAGTTTCAGCCAAATAGTCTGCCCACATTGTCAATCACTCAATCGAGTCCCTTCAAATCGTCTGGACGATGAACCGAAATGCGGAAAATGTAAAAACACACTATTCCACGGCAAACCCCTCTCACTCAGCACAGCCGAGTTCGAACGCCTGTTACAGAAAGACAGCACGCCGATTCTGGTCGATTTCTGGGCACCCTGGTGCGGCCCCTGCCGTATGATGGCTCCCCAGTTTGAGCAGGCCGCCTCCAGGCTGGAGCCCAAGGTGCGACTGGTCAAAATTAACACTGAGGAAGAGACGAGTTTAGGCATGAAGTACCAAATTCGATCCATTCCCACGCTCGCCTTGTTCAAAAACGGACAAGAAATCGCCAGACAGCCAGGAGCCATGGGCGCTGCCGATATTGAACGCTGGGCGCGTCAACAACTGTAGCACGCTAAGTCACGGTCAATAAATCCGCCCGATCTGTCGCTATAACCCTAGATCCAGCCACATAATTGGCCGCCCTCTGCGGCCCTTTATTTCGCTGGGTTCTTAGTAATAACAGGGAAGCGACGGCGGGCCGGGAAATGTCTGATATCCCCCAAATTTTATTGTTTGTTGAGAATAAGAACCTGCTCTATATCTACCAGCATCTGGTAGAACGCAGCGGATATAGTCTTCAGGCGTTTACCTTTCTTCTGGATATCAAGAAGTGGATCTTGAACCATCCACCGTCCAGTCTTATCGTTACCGACGCATTGATTTCTAAACGGCTGAGGACACTGCTCCAGCAAAACGAAAAATGGAGCCAAGTTCCATTACTCTGTGTCTGTACACCCGGTATCGACACCCAGGAATTTGCGCCGGATGCCAAGCTGGATATCGTAAAACGACCCTTCAAGCCCGAGCAGTTTACACAACACATTAAGACGATAGTAGGGAGGGCTTGATGTGCTAAGCCAGTTCGTTCTTGATTACTACCCTGCACTGCGCGAAACCATCCCCAGCCTGCGTCATCTGGTTTTCTATTTGGGTGTCTTTGCAAGTCTTTGCTGCCTGCTCATCATAGTGCAAATTCTCTTGATGAGAGCGGTTATCAAACGTAGAAAGCGGCAAAAGGCCGAGTTCCGCAAAATCTGGCGGCCCGTATTTTTACAAGCGGTTGACGACAAGCTGAACATCGCTGAAATTCCCGAACTGGATTTTAGACACCGAAAAATTTTTCTTTCCGAGTGGAATCGTCTGATGGAAACCATAGACGGAAACCCGCGGGAAAATCTGCGAAAAATCGCCTTTCAAATGCACATCGATTTGTATATTAAGGCACATTTGAAAATTCGTTTGAGTACAACGCGAATTCTGTGCATTGTCGCCGCCGGACACTTAAAGCAAATAGATTGCTGGGATACGCTAGAACAACTACTTTCAGAAAAAGATAGCAGCACCTCCATGCTGGCCGGCAGGGCACTGATCCAGTTAGACCCCAAAAAGGCCATCGACAAAGTCTTAAAGATTGCGACTTCCCGGGCAGACTGGACCCAGATCTGGCTGGACAAACTTTTACTAGAGGTGGGCCCTAAAGTTGCCACCAAACCGGTTGCAGATGTTACACGTATCGCCTTGGCAGAAGAAAACAGTGAGCGTCTGCTATCTATCGTTCCCTTGTTTAACTCAATCGAAAAAGCCAGCGCTGCCTTTCTACTGAATGAAATTCTCCAGGCGCCACTGGGTGACAAGATCGTTTCTCGCTGCCTGCAAACGCTGCAAGACAGGGAGTTTGCGGATCTGGCCCGTCGATTTATTCACTACCCACGCTGGCACGTACGTGTACATGCCGCCAGCGCTTTGGGTCGCCTGGGTGACGAGCGCGATATCTATTCATTGATCAGCCTCTTGAAGGACAAGCAATGGTGGGTACGTTTTCGGGCAGCGGAAGCATTAAGTCAGCTCAAAGGCATGACGCCAAAAGAGTTTCGAAAGATTCGTGAAAATGTAGACGATCACTATGCGCGAGACATACTGGATTACATCATAATGGAAAGGGCGATCGCATGAACTTGGCAGAACTCATACACAATTTCGAGCGTTTTTTTATAGTCTATTTTCTGTTATTGCAAGCCAGCTATCTGAGCCTCAATTTACTTTCCATTCATTTTGTATCAGGCTATTTGAAACGCCATTCTAATGCCCTGGATATCGATATACACACCGGCTTGGAACCGCCAATCAGTATTCTTGTGGCTGTTAAAAATGAGCAGGAACTGATAGCGGGATCAATCAAGGCCTTATTACAACTCGAGTATCGGGAATTTGAAATCGTAGTGATTAACGATGGCTCCACGGACGACACTCTCAAAATACTAAAAGAAGAATTCAAACTGGTAGAATTCCCCGATACGAGCCGCAAACGACTTAAAACCAAAACAGTGGAAGCCGTTTATCACTCCACCACTCAGCAAAACCTGAAAGTTTTGGACAAGCACAATGGCGGCAAAGCAGACGCGCTCAATGCCGGAATTAATTACGCGAACTATCCCTTGTATTGCAGCATAGATGCAGACTCTATATTGCAAACAGATAGCTTGAGAAAAATTGTGACTCCATTTATGGAACGCTCCGACACCGTAGCAGCAGGAGGCACCGTGCGTGTCGCAAACGGCTGCCATGTGGAAGACGGCTTCCTGGTAAAAACAGGACTCTCCAGTAACTTTCTCGTTACCCTGCAGGTCGTGGAATATCTACGCGCATTTTTGTTCGGCCGCCTGGGTTGGGGCCCACTGAATGCGCTGCTGATTATCTCGGGGACTTTCGGCGTCTTTCACCGTGAGACCGTCGTCGAAGCCGGCGGCTACCGCACTGACACAGTCGGTGAAGACATGGAATTGGTAACGCGTCTTCATCGCTACTTGAAGAAAATCGGCAAACCCTATCATATTTCGTTTGTCCCCGATCCTATCTGTTGGACTGAAGTTCCCAGCACACTTGGTGTTTTACGCAAACAGCGTATTCGCTGGCAACATGGCTTGATAGAAAGCCTGCTCATGAATTATCAGTTGCCCTTTTCTTTAAAGGGAGGCGCAGCAGGTTGGCTTGCCTTTCCTTTCATGTTTCTGTTTGAATGCCTGGGACCCATAATCGAGATCAGCGGTTATTTGTTTTTTATCGCAGGACTCTACCTGGGCCTGATCAGCATCGAAACTGGCATCCTGTTTTTCTTTCTGGCATTGGGCATCGGCGTTTTACTATCCATGCTTGCCTTATTATTGGAAGAGATGTCTTTTCACATCTATACCCAGCCAAGGCAATTTTTCAGATTATTATTGGCAGCGGTAATTGAAAACTTTGGCTATCGGCAGCTGTGTGCACTTTGGCGATACTGGGGTGTCTGCACTTGGCTAATATCCGGCAAATCACATTGGCATGATGTTCAACGCAGCAGAGACTGGGCGGAACATAGAAAAAACATGATCTAGGTTTTCAACTGAAATAGTCTTTTTAGTTTCACACCCAGTATGAGTAAGGTGAAAAAATAAATACCAATTCCACACGACACCAGTCCTAACAACCAGAGACCGCGCATCCAAGCCTCCTGAGTAATCCACAGGTCTACTGCCGGGGTAAACCACCAGATCGCCCCACCCATTGCAATACTGGCGAGCACGATTCGAACAAGATAGAGCAACCACCCGGGCTCAGAGTGATAAACGCCTTCTTTCTTGAGCTGCCGATACAGCAAAAAGGCATTGAGAAATGAGCTGCAGGCGGTCGCCAGCGCCAGCCCCATATGTGCGCCCTTGAAGTCATTCATATACAAGGGAACCACGAATGCCACATTCAGGCCCATATTGGTAATCATGGCAATAACACCAATTTTCACCGGCGTCTTGGTATTTTGTCTGGCGTAAAAGCCCGGCGCGAGCACCTTAACAAAGATAAACCCGAGTAGCCCTATAGAATAGGCGATCAGGCTGAGCTGAGACATCTCCACATCTGTTAGCTTAAATTCACCACCATAGAATAGCGAAAGCAACAGGGGACCCGACAAAACGGCCAGCCCCACCGCCGCTGGCGTAGCTATCAACCACACCAGGCGCATGGACCAGTCTATAGTTTTGGAAAAATGATCTCCTGTCTTATTGGCATGATCGCGGGAAAGTTTGGGCAAGATTACCGTGGCGAGTGCAATCCCAAACACGCCCAAGGGAAACTCCACGAGCCGATCTGAGTAGTAGAGCCAGGAAATGCTGCCGCTAATCAGGAATGAGGCGATGAGTGTGTCTAACAACAAGTTGATTTGCACCACCGATGATCCGAATATGGCCGGTAGCATCAATTTCATAATTCTTTGCACACCTTCGGCCTTCCAGGCCCAACGGGGGCGCGGCAGTAGCCCTTTCCTGGCAAGAAAAGGAAACTGGAACAATAACTGAGCGGCACCTGCAATAAAGACCCCCCAGGCCAAGCCGACGATGGGCTTGTCCATCTCTGGCGACAACCACAGGGCAGCACTGATCAGACTCACATTGAGTAATACCGGCGTGAAGGCGGGCACGCCAAAAGATCCACAACTATTCAAAATCCCCCCGGCAAAGGCCGTAAGGGCAATGAAAAACAGATAGGGGAAGGTGATGGCCAGCATCTCCACGGCCAGATCATATTTGAAGGGCTCGTCCAGGAAACCCGGACCAAATATACCCACCAGAACCGGTGCCGCCAGCACGCCCAGGCTTGTTAACACCAATAAAAAGCCACCGAAAACCCCGGCTACCTGATCTACCAGCAGTTTCAGGTCTTGCGGATCACGTTTTTCCTTATATTCGGTGAACACCGGCACAAAGGACTGGGCAAAGGCCCCTTCGGCAAAGAGTCTGCGCAGAAAATTGGGAATCTTGAAGGCGACAAAAAAGGCATCTGTGGCCGCGTCGGCACCAAACATTCTGGCCAGGACCACATCCCGTACGAATCCCAGCACCCGGGAAATCATGGTCATGCCGCTGACGACGGCGGTGGATTTGACAAGCTTCTTAGACAGGGTCCACGTCCTTGTTTGGGTACGCCATAAAATGACTGATTTTACACGCTTTTCGAGTTGACTGGAGATTCTGCTTCAAACCAGCCTGGAGCCTGCCAAAGCCGTACCACAGGCGGCTATTGACAAGAAATGGGTCAAGAACGATAATTGCGCACCCTTGAGGTGACTCATATTTAATTAAGGAGTTGTTCGTTGGCCAATTCAGCCCAAGCGAAAAAACGCGCAAGACAAAACGAGAAGCATCGCGCCCTAAACGCTGCACAGCGTTCCGAAATGCGTACCTATGTGAAAAAGGTCCGTTACGCGATTGCTGCTAAAGATAAAGCCGCTGCCGAAAGCGCCTACAAAGCTGCTGTACCTGTCCTGGACAGCGCAGCCGGTAAAGGCCTGATCGCTAAAAACGCCGCTGCTCGTTACAAGTCTCGTCTGAACAGCGCTATTCGTAGCCTGTAATTTTTAACCTGGCTATCCAGCTATCCAGGTTAAACCAATCCAGCGTAGATCGAATCTAAAAACGCTAGACACCCGGTGTCTGGCGTTTTTGCGTGGCCGTAAGATTTTGCGCCTAGCTAGCTTTGCTGCGCGTTGTCTTCATAGAAAGCCGGGCTGAATGTGACTTCACCCTTGGCGTCCGTTTGACCAAAGACTAGCACCTGAAAATATTCGGGCGGAACGCCTGCGAGAATGAATTTGGGATGTGTTGCGAATCCAAAGCGCTGATAATAGTTTGGGTCTCCCAGTACCACACATCCGGCCGCACCCAATCCTTTTAGCTCACTCAAAGCCCGGCGTATCAATTTGGTACCAATTCCCTGCCTTTGTCTCTCCGGAGTGACCGAAACCGGCCCCAGTCCGTACCAGCCCTTGCTACCGTCGGAAATCGTCACCGGGGATATGGCGACATGAGCAACTATTCGGCCTTCATCCTCGGCCACCAGAGATAGAGTCAACTCCCCGCGGCTGCGCAAGCGTTCTGGCACAAACTGCTCGTCCCCATCCGCATAGGGCATGTCTTGAAAGGCCAATTCTGTCAGGTCGAAAATCGCTTTGCGGTCGTTTTCGGTTTCAGGTCTGATAATCATCATGCCCGCAGTCTCACAAAGTGACAGTGGTCCTAGCGGTGGCTAGATATTTTCCGCAATTCGCCAAACCACACCACTGGGATCGTAAAAAACAAAATCGCGCATGCCCCAGGGTTGGTCCTTAACATCCAACAACTTCACTGCAAAGTCCCCTGCAACGCCCGACTTTTTCACGGACTGATACCAGCTATCCACATCTTTCACCAAAAGGTGCATCATGAAATTGTTAGCGTGATCGGCATTGTAAAAATCTTGCAGCAAGAAGCTGCAGTCGCCGTGACGAAAATAGGCTATTCCTTGCTCATCCGATTCCATGGAAAAACCCAACTGCTGGTAAAAGCGTTTGGATTTTTCGTAGTCTTTAGCGGGAATGAAGGCCTTAATTTCGACTGATTCTAGGGTTTCCATGCGCACCTCCCTGATATCACACAGTTAAAAACTAGGACACCAAGACCAGATTATCCCGATGTATCAATTCCGGTTCGTCCACATAACCCAAAATGGATTCGATTTCTTTGCTGGGTTTACCGATGATTTTACGTGTCTCTTCGGCGTTGTAGTTGATTAGGCCTTTGGCCACGGGCTCACCTACCGCATCCACACAGACCACCACTTCACCACGACCAAACTGGCCTTCGACTTGGCGAACACCAACGGACAATAGACTTTTTCCTTCTGATTTCAGCACACGTACTGCGCCTTCATCCAGGGTCAGCTTGCCCTTTGCCTGCAGATGCCCGGCCAGCCACTGCTTACGCGCATCAAAGCGTTCGATGTCTGGCAGCAGCCAGGTGCCACTGCCCGCTTTTCTCTGCTCCACGTCTAACAAGATATTTTCTCTCAAGCCCCCGGCGATCACCGTGGTCGCACCGGAACGGGCGGCGCGTGTCGCCGCCATGACTTTGGTGGCCATACCGCCTCGACCCAGCTTGCCTGCCGTGCCCTTACTCGCCATGGCCAAGAGGCTGGCATCACCAGCCTGACCTTCCTCCACCAAGGCAGCGTTCTTATCTTGCCCTGGATCAGCGGTAAACAGGCCATCGGTATCAGTAAGAATGACCAGATATTCGGCCTCCACCAGATTGGCTACCAACGCACCCAGCGTATCGTTATCGCCAAAGCGGATTTCGTCGGTAACGACCGTGTCGTTTTCATTGACGATGGGAATGACACCCAGCTCCAGCAGGCCACGCAGGGTGCTGCGGGCGTTGAGATAACGTTGTCGATTGGATAGGTCATCATGGGTTAACAGGACTTGCGCCGTGTGTACACCGTGGGCCTGAAAGGCCTGCTCATAGGCCTGTACCAGTCCCATCTGCCCCACGGCAGCTGCGGCCTGCAGGCGATAGACCTCGTGCGGCCGCTCGCTCCAGCCCAGACGGACCATCCCCTCGGCAATGGAGCCGGAGGAAACCACGACCACGTCCACACCTTTACTGCGTAACATTTGAATCTGATCTGCCCAGGCCTGAATCCGCTCCCTGGCCAGCCCTTTCCCGTGGTTAGTCAGTAGGGAACTGCCAATTTTCACCACCCAGCGCCGACGCGGTGAATTATTCTTGCTCACTGCCCTCGCCCTCATCCTTAGGTCCACGCATCTTCTCGACATGCTCCATGATGGCGTAACTCAACTTCTTTGTGCCCTCACCGGTGACCGCTGAAATGGCAAACCAGGGGGCCTCCCATTTTAATTCATCTATAACAGACTGGCACAGCGCTTCGCACTGCTGGGAATCCACGGTGTCAATCTTGTTCAATACCAGCCAACGATCTCGTCCCGCCAGTTCTTCACTGTATTTCACCAACTCCTGTTCAATTTTACGAACGGCCGAGACGGGCTCGTCGGTGCCGTCCATAGGAGCAATATCTACGATATGCAGGAGCAAACCTGTGCGTGAGAGGTGTCTGAGAAACTGTATGCCCAACCCAGCCCCTTCTGCCGCCCCCTCTATCAGGCCCGGGATATCGGCTATGATAAAGCTGCGATGATCCTGGACTCGTACAACACCCAGATTCGGATAAAGCGTGGTAAAGGGATAGTCCGCTACCTTGGGTTTCGCGGCGGAAACAGAGCGGATAAAGGTAGATTTGCCTGCATTGGGAAAACCCAATAGACCCACGTCTGCCAGCAGACGCAGCTCCATGATGATACGTCGGCTTTCGCCCGGCTTGCCATTTGTACACTGTCGGGGTGCACGGTTGGTAGAACTCTTAAAATGGACATTGCCAATGCCTCGCTCGCCGCCCTTGGCGACGACCAGATGCTCACCTGCTTTGGTGAGATCACCAATGAGCTCACCGGTCTCCTTATCCCGAACCATGGTGCCCACAGGGACCTTGAGGATGAGATTGTCACCGGATTTGCCCGTTTTTTCTCTCCCCATTCCGCCCTGCCCATGCTCGGCCATGTGACTGCGACTAAATCGGTAGTCGATGAGTGTGTTGAGATTGGGTTCGGCTTCCAGGATAACGTCACCGCCATTGCCTCCGTCGCCCCCATCCGGCCCCCCTTTGGGAATGAATTTCTCGCGGCGAAAGCTGGCGCAACCGTTCCCGCCCTTACCGGCCTCTACATAGATTTCTACTTCATCGACAAATTTCATGGCTTTTGCTCATACAAAAAAGGCCCCTAAGCGGGGCCTTTCTACTTGACCAGTAATCGAGACGATTAGGCAGGCACCACGCTCACGAATTTGCGCTTATTGGGGCCTTTCACTTCAAATAGAACTCGTCCATCGGCAGTGGCAAACAGTGTATCGTCGCCGCCTCTTCCTACATTATTGCCCGCATGAAA
>JAOUPJ010000266.1 GCA_029879945.1 Gammaproteobacteria bacterium | reverse complement strand
AGGGCAGGCAAGCGTCATCCCACGCTGGAAAATGGCGTGGTGGTCGGAGCCGGAGCCAAGGTCTTGGGGCCCATCACCATTGGCGAAGGAGCGAGAATCGGTTCGAATGCCGTGGTTGTCAAAGATGTGCCCAGTGAGGCCACCGCCGTGGGCATTCCCGGCCGGATCGTACGCAAAGAGGTCAGGGACGAGGCCAGCAAACGTCGGGAAGAGATTGCAAGGAAAATGGGTTTTGACGCCTACGGCACCACGCAAGATATGCCGGACCCGGTGGCCCAGGCGGTTAATCGCATGCTGGACCATATCCATGTGATGGATACCCGCCTGGAAGAAGTGAGCCATGCCCTGGTGAAAATGGGGGCCCCGGTTGAGGATTCTAAACTGCCCCAGATCGAAGGCTGTGAGCTGGACTCGGGTGAATTTGAGGAAGAAGATAAAAAATCCTGAGTTGAATTTGTATTAAGAATAGTTTCAATTCTCGCTGGTGAAATTGTGTAATGCTTAGTAAAAAGAAGGTTATTTAGTTGACAACTTTACTAAGATAAGTAACAATTGAAACGCTAGGGATTTGATGACTTACCATTAAATTAACAGAGAGTGAGTAGAAAATGAGGCTGACAACAAAAGGGCGTTATGCGGTAACCGCAATGTTGGATCTGGCGATCAATTATAAAGATGGCCCAATTACTCTTTCCGACATCTCAAAACGACAAGGTATTTCCTTGTCTTACCTGGAGCAGCTGTTTTCCAAGCTGCGCAAGCGAGGATTGGTTGATAGCGCTCGCGGACCAGGTGGTGGATATCGTTTAAGCCGTGACGCCAGCGAAGTGATGGTCGCCGATGTGATTGCAGCCGTGGACGAAAATATTGATGTGACTCGTTGTGGTGGCGAAGGAAACTGCACCGGTGAGGGCCCTTGCCTAACGCACGAATTGTGGCAGGATCTGAGTTGCAAGATCTATGATTTTCTCAACAACATCAGCCTGGGGCAATTGGTCGCCAACCGCGAAATTCAAGCCGTAGCCATGCGACAAAAAGACAAGTCTGAGATGATGAGTGGTGAAATCATTTCCGCCTCTGAATCTGCGTAAAGATTATTTGCTTTGACGGAGGGCAGGAGTCCCCTTCGTATGACCTACGTCTATCTTGATTACAATGCATCAACACCCGTGGATCAGCGGGTGCTTGATGCCATGCTTCCCTTTCACTGCCAGTTCTACGGCAATCCCTCCAGTATTAGTTTGATGGGCAGGCAGGCGCGCGCTGGTATTGACCAGGCCCGTCAGCAGGTGGCGGCACTGGTATCGGTGCACCCTAGCCAGGTACTGTTTACCAGCGGTGGAACGGAGGCCAATAATCTGGCCATCAAGGGCGCGGCAATGGCCCAGGGGCTCAAACGGGTGGCCTGGAGTGCGGTTGAACATCCGTCCATTTTGCGACAATCGGCGATGCTTTCGCGTTTGGGCACTCAATGTAGTGAAATTCCGGTTGATTCGACTGGGCGTGTGAATCAGGGCGAGTTCAAACGCTACTTGGAAAGCGTCAAGCCGCAGCTCGTCTCAGTCATGACGGCCAATAACGAAACGGGCGTGATTCAGGATATTGCAGAATTGACTGCCCTAAAACGGGATGTAATTTTTCACACAGATGCAGTTCAGGCGGCAGGTAAGATACAATTAAAGTTTGAGGCCATGGGGGTGGATCTGATGACCCTCTCCTCGCACAAAATATACGGCCCCAAGGGTGTGGGAGCGCTCATTTTTAACAAATCCATCGATCTGGAACCGCTTATAAACGGGGGCGGACACGAAGGGGGTTTGAGGGCAGGCACAGAAAACGTGGCGGGTATCGTCGGCTTTGGTGCGGCGGCCGAGTTGGCAAAGGCCGAACTGCAGGACAGGCAGGATAAGCTGAGTGCGCTGCGCAAGTCTTTGGAAGATGGAATAAAAAAAATACCCGGTGTGCATCTGTTTGCACAAGAGGTGCCTCGTTTGGCCAACACCTGTTACTTCGGAATCGAAGGAATTGAAGGGGAGGCCATGGTGCTGAGGTTGGATCAGCAGGGCTTTGGAATTACCAGCGGCTCGGCCTGTTCCAGTAAATCGGGCAAGCCCAGCAACACCCTCTTGAAGATGGGGGTGGAGGAGTCCTTGGCGGCTACGGCGATCAGGGTAAGTGTCGGAAAAGAAACAAAAAAACAGGATATCGATGAATTTATTGCAGAATTGACTCAACAAGCAGGTCAATTCCATAGTATAATACTCGGGAATTAATATGGGTGAGAGGACGCGTTCGTGACATTAAAACTACCTATCTATCTGGATTACTCTGCGACCACGCCGGTAGATCCGCGTGTGGCAGCGAAAATGGTCCAATATTTAACGCAGGACCAGACCTTTGGTAATCCGGCCTCTCGCTCGCATGCCTTTGGTTGGGAGGCCGACGAGGCCGTCAAACTGGCCCGTCAACAAGTGGCCGACTTGATCAACGCCGATCCCAGGGAAATCGTCTGGACCTCCGGTGCCACCGAGTCTGACAACCTGGCCATCAAAGGGGCTGCCCATTTCTATCAGAAAAAGGGCAAGCACATAGTCACAGTCAAAACAGAACACAAAGCGGTGCTAGACACCTGCAGACAACTGGAGCGTGAAGGTTTTGAGGTCACTTACCTCGATCCCGAACCCAGTGGTCTATTGGATCTATCCAAATTTGAAGCGGCTCTAAGAGACGATACGATTGTTGTTTCGGTAATGCATGTAAATAATGAGATAGGTGTGATCCAGGATATCAAAGCCATTGGTGATATTACCCGTAAACGAGGCATTATTTTTCACGTAGACGCGGCGCAAAGCGCTGGTAAAGTGGCAATCGATACCCAGGATTTGAATGTGGATCTCATGTCTTTTTCTGCCCATAAAATCTATGGACCAAAAGGCATGGGTGCCCTGTACGTTAGACGCAAACCCCGAGTAAGGCTGGAAGCGCAAATGCATGGGGGTGGCCATGAGCGTGGTTTACGTTCGGGCACTCTGGCGACGCATCAGATTGTCGGGATGGGCGAGGCCTTTCGTTTGGCAAAAGAAGAAATGGCCACAGATAATGAGCGTATCCGAATGCTGCGTGATCGCCTCTATGAAGGTCTGCAAGATATAGAAGAAATCTATGTGAACGGGGATTTGGAGCACCGAACTGCGGGTAATTTGAATATTAGCTTCAATTTTGTAGAGGGTGAGTCGTTAATTATGGCACTGAAGGATATTGCTGTGTCGTCTGGCTCTGCCTGTACCTCCGCGAGCCTGGAACCTTCCTACGTATTGAGGGCCTTGGGGCGCTCGGATGAATTGGCACATAGCTCAATTCGATTCACGATTGGTCGATTTACCACTGAAGAAGAGATTGACTATACCATCAAGTTGATACGCGGCAAGATAGACAAGCTCAGAGAGCTTTCTCCCCTTTGGGAAATGTATAAAGAAGGGGTTGATCTGAGCAAGATACAGTGGGCAGCACACTAACGAGATTGTAGGTTTGATTGTATGAGTATTTCCCTAACAGAAAGCGCAGCAGTAAGAGTCCAGTCATTTTTAGAAAAACGTGGCAAGGGAGCCGGTTTGCGTTTGGGTATCAAAACGAATGGATGCTCAGGGATGGCTTATGTATTGGAATTTTGTGATGAGATCGAAGAGAGTGATGAGGTCTTTGAGGACCACGGTGTGAGAATCATTGTGGATAAAAAGAGCCTGATCTATCTCGATGGTACTGAGCTGGACTACACCAAAGAAGGGCTCAACGAAGGATTTAAATTTAACAATCCGAATGAAAAAGGGCAATGCGGTTGCGGTGAAAGCTTTACCGTTTAGCCAACTGGTCTGATTTTTCGAGATCTCTATAACTCATCAATAGCGACGGAATTCGTAGTGGCAGAAAACTTTTTTCAATTATTCAGTCTGCCTGAGCAATTTGATATCGATCTGGACAATTTAAATCATCGTTATCGTGATTTGCAACGCGCTTGTCATCCGGATCGATTTGTTAATGCTTCGGAAAGAGAGCGCTTGCTTTCAGTGCAAAAGTCGTCACTCATTAACGATGCATTTCAACGGCTGAAAAACCCGGTAAAACGGGCCCAGTATCTGTTGGAATTGAACGGTTCTCCCATGGATGAAGGGGCCAGTGTCAGCATGGACTCGGCGTTTCTGATGGAGCAAATGAGTTTGCGTGATCAATTGAGTGAGATACCAAGAGGGCAATCCGGACTGGATCAGTTGGATGCCTTGCTGGTGAAAATTGAAAAAAAAATTAAAGAGCTGCACGCAAGGCTCTCACGCCTGTTCATCGCCGAGAAAAAAGATATTGCAGCTGCCAAGGATGCGGTTCGAAAACTTCAGTTTTATAATAAACTCAAAGAAGAGGCGCAACAGCTAGAAGCGCGCCTGTTGGACGAGTAATTAACCTTTGATGTAAAGAATATAATGGCTTTATTACAAATCTCTGAACCGGGAGAAAGCCCGGCTCCCCACCAGAAAAAACTGGCAGCGGGAATCGATCTGGGAACCAGCAATTCGCTGGTCGCAAGCGTTCGTAGTGGTGTCGCTGAGACCTTCGCCGATGAATCAGCTAGACATTTGTTGCCGTCCGTCGTGCGCTACACAAATGAAGGTCCGATTGTTGGGCATGCCGCAGCGGAAAAGGCGGTGGCAGATCCACGGAATACCATAGTTTCTGTGAAACGCTTTATGGGTAGAGGGATTGCTGATTTAAAGAAAAGTCAGCAGGATTTGTCTTATGAACTACTTGATACCGAAAAGGGAATGCCACGCATCAAAACCGATGCAGGTGCATTTAGCCCGGTCGAAATTTCCGCTGAAATTTTAAAAAGCTTAAAGAAACGCGCAGAAGACACCTTGGGAGACGAGCTTTCTGGTGTAGTTATCACCGTTCCTGCCTATTTCGATGATGCGCAACGTCAAGCTACCAAAGACGCTGCACGGTTGGCGGGC
>JAOUPJ010000265.1 GCA_029879945.1 Gammaproteobacteria bacterium | reverse complement strand
CAGCCTCAACAATAGACGCGAACAAAGGAAAGTATACCGGCGTTAAAGGTTCCTGGTGGTACAGTATCAGCGATTGGAACTACTACGGCAACTACTATTCAGGATTCTACCATCGTGAATTGCGCCATGACTCAACCCGTTTCTACTCAGACTATCTAACGCCCGGCAACCATGTGTTGTCATATACTGCACAAGCAATCGCCGAGGGAGATTTTTCGGTGATGCCACTGCATGTGGAAGAAATGTATGATCCGGATGTCTACGGCAAGGGCTTGGCGGCGCGTTTGAACGTGGATGAGGCAGACTAGCGCGTGCAAGTTCAGCTACGAAGACTTAGCAAAGGCTTGATCGTGTCCGTCCTTGCTGTCGTGACTGGGCTGACTATTTCGACTGAGCTTGCAAAGCAAGGTGTGCCATTGGATATCGGTTCGATGGATAATTCCGTTATCAAACAGCAGTATTTAGATAGGCATGGAAAAATCCTCAATATCACATATGAAAATCGTTGGAACGTACACGATGTAATTCCTCTCTATGAGATACCACCCTTCTTGCAAAAGGCTTTTGTTTATGCCGAAGATCAGCGCTTCTATGAGCATGAAGGGGTGGATTGGTTGGCGCGCCTTTCTGCACTCCGCGACAATCTCGAATTCCATCAGACAACTCGTGGCGCCAGTACACTTTCGGAACAAGTCATCAAAATGTTACACAACAGGCCCAGAAATGTCTGGTCCCGCTGGCTTGAAGGTGTGGAGGCGCAAGAGCTGGAGCGCAACCACAGCAAAGAGAATATTCTTGAGTTTTACCTGAATCAAGTCCCCTATCAAGCACAAAGACGCGGTGTGAAACAGGCGGCCTCCTACTATTTTGATCGCGATCTGGAAACTCTGCACAAAAAGGAGATATTGGCCCTAGCAGTAATTGTACGTGCGCCTAAGTGGTACGATCCACGCCGCTTTCCCAAGAGGCTGGAACGGGGAATTGCTACACTTGCTGACCGGCTGTATACATCAGGTGAAATTGACAGTAAACAGCGTGATGAAATACGGGAATTCAAGCTCAACACAAAACGACCCGGATTTCACGCCAATGCATCTCACTTTATAGACTATGCTCGATCCAAACAGGCGGACCCGCATTTAAGCGAACGATCGCTTGTTCACACCACCTTGGACTCAGATCTGCAGGCTGAAATCCAATTATTACTTGATAGTAAGTTGAGTGCTCTCAAAACCAAACAGGTCAATAACGGTGCGGTCCTGGTTGTGGATCATGAAAAAAACGAGATACAAGCTTGGGTAGTTGGCTATGCCGGTGACGATAACAAGTCCTTCACCAAGATTGATCCCATTTTAGTAAAGCGGCAGCCGGGCTCTACCTTGAAACCTTTCCTCTATACCAAGGCAATGGAAAAGGGTTGGACGGCAGCGACGAAAATCGAAGATTCCCCCTTAGAAAATTCGGTAGGCACAGGGCTGCATAGTTTCCAGAACTACAGCCGAATTCACTATGGAAATGTAAGTGTAAGACAGGCACTGGGGAACTCATTAAATATACCTGCAGTGAGAGCCATCCAGTATGTGGGAGTGAGCGATTTTTTGGATTTCCTTAATGAGCTAGGTTTCGAGAGCCTGAGTGAACATCCTGATATATACGGCGATGGACTTGCTTTGGGAAACGGCGAAGTCACTTTGTTTGAATTGACACAGGCCTATACGACCCTGGCGCGTATGGGAAAGACCGCATCCTTAGTGGCTCTGGACGAGGAGGTGCTCAATCATCCCCAGCGACAGATTATTTCTTCAGATCTGGCTAGCCTTACTGCAAATATTCTATCGGACCCAAACGCCCGGGAGTTGGAGTTTGGTACCAACTCCATTCTTAATTTTCCATTGCAGACCGCGGTCAAAACCGGCACCTCCAGTGATTACCGCGATGCCTGGGCCGTCGGATACAATGACAAGTTTACGGTGGGTGTCTGGTTTGGAAATCTGGATTATACCCCCATGAACGAGGTGACAGGCTCCGTGGGGCCAGCGGTGGTCCTGCGAAGTGTGTTTAACCGGCTGAACTATCACAGAACGCCCGAGGGACTGTATTTGAGCGAAAACCTGGAAGTGCGTAATATCTGTAGCAATGAAAATGAAAACGACAGCTGCCAGAACCAGCAGGAGTATTTTTTACCGGGCACTCGGATAGAAACGACTGCAAAACCTGAAGGACTGAAAATAGCGAGACCGACTGAGGGGCTGCAAATAGCCATGGACCCGCGGATTCCTGATCAGTACGAGAAGTTTGATTTTTCCTTGAATCAGACACAAGATGTAAAACATGTGGATTGGTTTGTGAACGACGTGCTAGTAGGGAGTAGCACGGATAATGTCTATAACTGGCCTTTAGAAAAGGGAAAGCATACGACTTATGCATCCGTTTTTCTAAAGGACCAAGTCAAACCGATAAAGACACAGCCCATTCACTATGTTGTAAAATAAGGCTTCACGGAATCAGAACTGTATCATCATCAAACGATGCATTCTGTGCCTGTCTATGACACTTATCACACTGGCTCAAGGAGCCTACTTTTTTATTTCCCTTTATTTTTTCACTCGGAATATCTTCGTGTTTCTCCCGGATATAGGGGATTTCGGTGATGCGTAAAGGGGCCTCGTCGGTACCAAGGGACGCCATAATTTTTCTGGGGCGCTTGTAATAGGATTTTTCGGCAGCGTTATCCAGCGCATACAGTTCCAACTCTTTTCTCGTTTCTTCGTCCAGTTCTGCGCTGTCGCCAAAGTGGTCGGCCAGTGCCTTTTTGTTCAACAGTTTTTGCCAGGAGGCACTGGGTAGCAAGCCGGGAGGATAGGCGAGGTGACAAGAACCGCATTCTTCTTTGTAAGTGCTGTTTATAACAGGTGCAACCTCTTTAAAACGTTTAAAACTGAGTAACCAATCCCATACGGATTCTTCAGCGTGTGTTCCAATAGATACAAGAGCGGCTAAAAAGGTTAGGGTAACAATACTAAACTTTTTCATCGTTGGACCCCTCTCACCAAGTAATCTTGATTGCTGTGAGCATGCTGGCAAATCCCAGCGTACCGTAACCCGCGTGTCCTTCATCGGGTGCGCTGTCTACCGCCATAAGGAATCCGGCTGCACCGATTAATCCTAACAGGGTGTGCAGGGTGTCTGGATCTTTCAGTTTAGTCAGGCGCAAGTCTTTATAATGGAAGGCAAGACCAGTGGCGACTGCAGCTCCGCCAAAGTAGCTGGCTGCAACCGCAAACTGATAGTGGGGTTCGGAACTGTAATCGTCTTTTCCTTCAGCCGGCTTGGGTGACATGAGGGCCAAGGTGGCCAGACCGACGGAAGCCAAGCCCAGGTATTGGTGGGTCTTTGCTGTGGTGAACCAGGACTCTTCAAATTCATCTGATTGTGAATTATTCAAAGTAGCTGAGACACCACTGTAGCCCGGAAGTAGGGCGCTGTTTGCGATGCCTGCTGCACTTTGGGAACTAAGTTCCGTACTGTGGGCGTTCATCGTAGAGAAAAATAAAAGACACAGGAAAAATGAAATCCTTTTCATACAACTCATCCTTGAAAGTGTTTGTTTTTCTAATCTAGTCTTCCCATTTACCGTGGCCGGGGATATCAATTTCCCTTTCACGATAAGACCCGTTCAGTGCCTTACGATGGCAGGCTTCACAACGGCTAAAGCTTTTCACTTTGTCATTGTTTTTTACCAGCTTTGCGGGAACCTCATCGTGCTCCTTTTTAAAATAGGGGAGCGAGGAGATCCTAAGTGGCACTTCGCTACTAGCAACCGATCGGAGAAACTTCTTGGATAATTTTCCCCCGTTGTGATCAGCGGCATTGCTTGTTAAATAGGAGGATAAGTCTTTCTGCGTTCCCGCATCCAGTTCTGCGTTTTCACCAAAGTGCTTGTCTAGGCTAGTCATGATTTTTTCCCAGGAGCGAGCAGGGAGGAATCCGGCCTGGTAAGGCATATGACAACTTCCACACTCATCTTCATAGGCCTTGTTCTTGACCAGTGCCATACTGTCGGCAAATACCTGCGTGGTAATGAGTAACATAAAAAGAGTGCTTATAACTTTCATCTGAGTTCTCCTGGATTGTGGCTATTTGTTTCGTAGATACATCAGAAAGTCTCCCTTTTCCTGAGCGGTACATTCCCTGTCTAAAACCCATTTACAATTTCGTTTGAACCATTTTTCAACGAACTTGGCATCGGTGAATCGTTCCTTATTGGCGGAAGGTGCCAGCGGATCGATTTTTTTACCCGTCTTGGCGTGTTTCCCTGGCTTGGTTAGGTCTTCCCCGTGACAAGTGGAACAGTTTCGTACCTTGCCAGGATTTTCTGTATCGGGAAAATCCTTTATCCATAGTTTCTCGCCTGCTTGGGCGCTGAAATTTCCAGCGCCTTCAGCGGTATAGGCCTTGAGTCTTTCATCCACCGTGTCGGCGTTGGTCACACCAATATACATCGTCGTGGCTAAAGCGATAGCTATCGAGTAAACGGTCTTTTGTTTCATACTATTCCTCATTGTAAATTGGGGAGTTTCATGTTCGAGTCTTCAAACCAACCTTGCTTGGCATCTCGATGACATGCCTCGCAAGCGGCTTTACTGCCCACTTTCTTGGATTTCCAATACTTGTCTTCAATATCTTTGTGTTTCTTTTTCCAGTAGGCCGTTTCGGTGATTCGAAGAGGCGCTTGATCTTTCGGGATAGACTTGTTTACCTTATGGGCAGGTTCGGTGATTCCCGATTCGGCGGCATTGGCGACAAGAAAATTCTGGATCTCTTGTACTGCCTCAGCCTCCAGACCTAGATCCTCACCGAAATGCTCGCTTTGTTCATCCATCATTCTATTCCAGGAGCGTGCAGGAAGTAGTGTGGGGTGAAAAGCGGTATGGCATTCACCGCAGGCCTCCCGCCAGTTTGGGTTGTCTGGTAGCGGGTCTCGTTTAAAGGCCAAAAATGGTTCGTTCTCCGTTTGTGT
>JAOUPJ010000264.1 GCA_029879945.1 Gammaproteobacteria bacterium | reverse complement strand
TGGACTGAGTTAGTGTTTCCAGTCCTTTTTGAACGGGGAGAAACAGCGAAGGGGATAGCGAAACATCGAAAGGCCATTCAATTGTCATCGTAGTCATTCACTTTGTGGCCGCGAAAAAAAACGCCCTGATCTGAATCAGGGCGTATTTTAGAGTATTTGATCTATTTTAGAAACTGACGGCAATCTGGCCCGTTACGATGTTCTGGGTTTTACCGGTTCCACCGTCAGTAGTTGCGTAGTCTTCGTCTTGCGCCAACTCCAGTGCAATGGTGGTATTGTCTGAAGTTGCCAGGGAATAGGACAACAGACTACGTGCCTTGGGTAGTTCCAAAAAGAGCAGTTGTTCAGTGGTTTGATAGCCTAAGGCGAGTGTTGCCTTACCCATGGTATAACCCAATTCGTATTGGCAGGCGGCCGGTTTGGCACCCTTGCCGGCATGGGTGAAGTCGGCGGCACTAAAGGCCTTCTCCGCCTGCATACACTCGGCAATGATTTGCGCAGGGCCAAAACCCAGGCTTAACGCTAAGCCCATGGCGGGTGCCTTTTTGCTAACGGTGGCTTGTGTGGGCAGTGCCGCAAACAGACCTTCTGCATGGGCAAGATTGGAAAGATAGTAGGCCGCTACACCCACAGAGAAAGAACCACTCTCTCGGGAGTATTGATAATCGATATTGTAGTTGGGGTCTGCATTGCTTTCTGTGAGGTTATGGATTTTGCCATTGAAGAAAGCGACACCCAGCGAGGTATTGGAAAAGCCGCTGGATACATAGACGGCCGCTTCACGCGTCTCACCCAATTCCAGGGTGAGCGGATCGGAGATGTGATTGCTATTGAATACACCGAAAGGCAGGTACTGACGACCCATCACGGCAGTGGCAGCCAAAGGGAGATCGGTGAAGGTAACCGTGGCGCTATCGACCTCTTGCGGTTCTGTGTCGCCATCCTCGTGCAGCATGAGTACGTCTATCTGAGTCGTTTTATTTACCTTGCTTTGCAGGGCAATCTCAACCGTGGCCAGGCCAATTCCGGTGGTTTTTTGCTTGGCGTAGTCCTCAACGTAGGCGCCCTCTACCTCAACCACGCCGGATATGGCGACATCGGCAGCTTGTGTCGCGCCGCCAATAGCAAGGAGTAACAGGCTCAATAGGCCCTTTGATAGTAACAATGTGACATTATTCTCTTTCATGTGAGCAGATCCCAAGACAGGTTGAAATTATGAAGTATGAAAAATATTTCATACCGCTTAAATTTATCTTAACTTCCTCAGTATATTAGCGTAGCTCAAATTCGAAAATTTAATAAATTCCTGTAAATTAGAGGAAAATCACTAAATACATACATATAAAGTGGTAATTGGGTGAATAATTAAACACAGTTCCTTTGCGCGCAATGCGCTCGAACGGTGACTGTAGCTAAAGCCCAACAGCATTCCAACGATAACAGAATCAGGAGAAGCTTATTCTGTAGGACTGGTTTTGGAAAACGCGGTACGCAAGCAATTAATTCAACGCTCATTTAATGCTATCTCCCAGGGATACGATCTACCGGCCTTGCGGTTTTTTTCCGATGGGGCGGTCTGTCTGGCGATGGACCTGGAGATAAAGGGTGATGAGCAAGTCCTGGATTTGGCGACGGGGACGGGTGCTGTGGCCGTGGAGATTGCCAGTAGGCTCAAGACAGGTGGAGTGTTGGGCGTGGATTTTTCCAAAGGGATGCTCCGGCGTGCCGAAGA
Organism: Gammaproteobacteria bacterium; assembly: GCA_029879945.1. Taxonomy (GTDB): domain Bacteria; phylum Pseudomonadota; class Gammaproteobacteria; order S012-40; family S012-40; genus JAOUPJ01. The sequence goes on along the minus strand of JAOUPJ010000264.1, from coordinate 3,296 downwards.
AAAGGCCCGAGACCTGGGAATTAAAAACGTTAATTTCCAACAGCAGGACATCGATCAGCTCAATCTGCCCGAACAGGCATTTGATGTGATCAGTATGGGATTTGGCCTGTTTTTCTTTCCCGATATGTCTGCCACCCTAAAAAAAGCAATACGCCACTTGAAACCCAGTGGACGCCTAGGGCTTAGCGCTTTTTCCACAGACACCTTTAGTCCTTTAGTGGACATATTTCAGAATGATTTGCAGACATTCAATATCAGCGGGCTGGAACCCAGTTGGAAACGCTTGGGGGAAGAAGGAACCATTCTCAAGGTGTTTCGAGATGCGGGAATCTCAGAACCCACAATCAATCACTATGATTGCAGTTTTTTTCTGAACAGTGAATTGGATTGGTGGCAGGTGGTGTGGAACTCGGGTCTGCGAGGGCTGGTCGATCAATTGGAAGCGAGTCAATTGTCACAATTCAAAAAGACACATCTGGCAAATATCGCGAAACGTCAACAAGAGCAGGGCGTTCAGCTAAAAGTAAATATAATGACCTGCTGTCTATCCTATCAGCCGTGAAACGCATCAGGTGAATTGAGATATTTAATTTCCTCTGGTGTGGAGGCCCTTCCCAGAATCTCGTTACGGTGCGGAAATCTTCCATAATTCTCAACAATCTTACGGTGATGTTCGGCATATCTAAGGTTTTCATCCAAACCCAATTGGGTAAACAGCTTCACTGACACATCTTGCATCTTCATCGATTCACTGTGCATAAACGGCAAGACTAAGAATCCAACTTTGTCTTTATCAATTTTCAGATGATGCTGTTGCGATATCGATTTTAATGCCACCTCCACTGCCTTATTTTCAGACTCGAAGCTTCGTGCTTCACCACGATACATATTTAAAGGAAACTGGTCTAAAATGATTACTAATGCGAGTGCAGATTCAGGGCTCTCAAGCCAATGGTCTAGTTTTCCGGCAAGGGCTGCGCTATACGCTTCTTCGAATCGTTCCTTTATTACGCTATCCAGCTCAGGGGTAGAGTTGAACCAATGCTTTGAAACGAGTTTGGAAAACCAGAATGAAAGGATCTCTTCGGGTGTAGTATTGGCAATCGCACTATTCATGTTGGTTTGAAAGGTTTGGTCTTTTAATGGATGTCTACACGACGAGTAAGTCACTATTTTATTTATCACAAGTAGCAGATTTCACCAAGAAAAAATTGTGTTAATTCTCTCTAAAATTTGCTTTTCCTTCTCGATAACAGACAATTATAAGCTGGGTTTCCACTAAAAAGGATCCTCTTGTGTAGGTGCTACCTACCACACTTAGATTGCCTCTAGGCTATTTTGTACTTCTTTTGATCTGCCGAGGTGAGAAATTCTATCCAAAAATTGCTACCGACGCCCACTTCGCTAGAAAATCCGATCTTCCCACCCATTTGCTCGACCAACTTTTTGGTGATGACGAGCCCAACTCCAGTTCCCTCCACCATACTGTACTCAGCACCGAGACGGTTAAAACTTTGAAAAAGTTCCCCTTGCCTTTCTGTTGGTATACCTAAACCATTGTCTTGAACGGAGATACGGCAACTGGTGTCGGCACTAATTGAAATAGTAACATAGCCATTTTTTTGGTTATATTTGATCGCATTTGAAATAATATTTAACAAGGCTTGCTTGAACCGAAGCGGATCACAATCAATAAACACCGGTTTTTTGTTTTCTTCGAGATCCATGAAAACCAATTCGATGCCTAGTTTTTTCGCTGCAGGTTGAACCATGGCTTTGCATTCAGAAACTAAACTACTGACATCGTAACGCTGCATTTTCAATTCGTTTGACCCAGATTCTATTTTAGCCAAGTCGAGCACGTCATTTACCAGCTCCAAAAGATGCGCTCCTGCGGATCTTATTTCCCTGAGATTTTCCAACTGCTCTTCAGTTGCTTCTGATTCCATTAGTTGAGAAAATCCAAGTATGGCATTAAGTGGCGTACGCAATTCATGACTCATACGTGAAAGAAATTCAGACTTTGCTTGATTGGCTTCTATAGCGTTATTTCGGGACTCCAAAAGGGCTTTCTCAACTTGTTTTTGTTCGGAAATATCTCGTATTGTAGAAAGTAATAGAGGCTTCTCATTGTAATCTAGGCTATTTACATGGATCTGAGCAGTAAACGTTGTTCCATCTTTTCGACACATCACGGTTTCCAGGTTTCTTGGAAACGTAGTTTTTCCACAAGTCGCTTTTAGAATTTCGTCTTGTACTTCGATTTGGGCAAGAAAGCTGATAGATTTACCAATAACGTCATCACGATCATATTGAAACCAAACCAGCGTCTGTGGATTTACGTCTAGAATATTTCCGTTAACTTCATGAAGTATCAGTGCATCGGCAGCATGCTCAACAAGAAGTTTAAAGCGGGTATCGGATTCTACAAGTGCTTTTTGGCTCGCTTTCACGTCGATGTCAAGTTGGATGACTTTAATAGTACTTTGATAATTTTTGTGGGCGACCTTAAGAAGCGTTAATAGGTATAGTGAAATCATTCCACTCATTTCAAGTGAAAAGGTTGTTCCTGATAGCACAAGCATCACAATAAGGGGAACTATATTGAGCGAAAGATAAAAGTAACAATACAGTAGACGGGCAGAAAGTACCGATACCACTGCAGCAGTATTGCCTGCAACTACAAAGGCTAATAGGCTTTGGTGGGGAACGGAATTTTCCGGGAAAAATACAATAATGTATAAGCCCCACATAACGGCTGTTATGAATATCAATGCGGTGAGAATGCGATCAATATTTTTTATGTTTTCTCGGGTGACTTCCCTTTTCGAAATAGAGTGGGACCACAAATATCGAGATACAGATAAAACAACATACGTAGCAAACCAGGCGGTAACCCAAGTTTTGTCTAGAATGTCCCGTTGCATGAATACGAGAATAGCTGCGATAACTATTGAAGAAAGTAGTGTTGGGCCTGAGTTGGCGAGAATTATCTGTAGCAGTTTTTTGCGAACTGAGAAATCAATAATTTTGTCCGGAAATTGGTACTTAAAAATTGACATTATTTTCAGAAAGAAAGGATTTTTAGGGGCCTAGTTAGTTAGCGAATATTCCGAAAAAATATTTAGAGGGTTTGCCTTATTGGACTAAATTTGGGCACAAAAACTGTGTTTTTAAAATCCATTCAAAGAATAGCGTTAATATACTAGTTAGTAAGATTACTTCCGAGTTCCACATGCGGGTAACATACGAATGTTTGACGGTCTCGGTGGGATTGGAAGATACTGGGTAAGAGA
>JAOUPJ010000263.1 GCA_029879945.1 Gammaproteobacteria bacterium | reverse complement strand
GTTATCGACTGGGAGAGCTCTGATAAGAGCAAAATTAATGACAGAAAAAATAATCTGTTAAATTGGTCGGTCCTTTTTCTAAAACTTTTAGCCGCGTCTCTTTTACTGGCAATTATCCCCCTGTTCTATTTTCATGAGCCGCAGGCTATGTGGTCGTTTCTGTTGTTTCAAGAAAATGAAAAACTGGCGGCTTCATCACACTGGATTTATTTTGTATTTGTTGTGATTGCCTTTGTTAATCTCGCCGTTGTCAGGCATTTTGCGTGTCGCTATATGTGTATCTATAGGATGTGGCAATATCTTTTCAAAACAAAAGATACCCTCCATATCGATTATGATCAGACCCGTTCAAAAGATTGTGAAAAATGTAATTACTGTTCTACAAGTTGTATGGTTGAAATCGACCCTAGACATACATCAACATTCGATAGTTGTACAAACTGCGGGGCCTGTATTGTCGCGTGTGACACGATGCACCAGAAGAAAGAAGAGCTTGGGCTGTTAAAATTCAAGTTTGGCCCTAGAAAAAATGCATTTCAAGACGAAGGTACGCGGTCTATGGGAACCCTAGGAAGAAGGGTGGGTTGGGTGATGCCTGTGTGGTTGCTAGGAGTTTCCATGTTTGTTTGGGGGATTGTGAGTTATGATCCACATCACGTCTCAGTATATAAGCAAAGTATTAGCTCAAAAGGGGTGACTGAATCCTATAGGATTAATCTTGCTTCCAAATACTATTCTCCAAGTGAATTGAAAGTTGACGTGGGAGGTCTGCCCCAAGGTTCCTATTCTTTGGAAGGAGATCTTGTCCATTTTGATACCGCCGGTCGCAAAGACCTGACCTTGATTCTAAATAACAACTTAGAACCCGGTTTTTACAATCTTTCCATCAAAGTCAGTTCCGCAGAAGGCTGGCAACATGTCGAACGTATTCAGCACGTCGTTCCTAAGGGTTAATTTATGAGTAAAGACAAGAAGGCGAATCCACAATCTGTAGAAAATGCCAATTGGGGTGAGATGCCGCAAGACAATTTTGGCTATTCAGATCTTAAAGAAAAGCGAGATCGACGGGGATTGGAAGATTGGGAGATGCTTCAAGAGATGGAGTCTTCGAATGTTCATATACCCTATTGGTTTATTGCAGTTTTTATCGTTTTACTCATTGTTGCAGTGGGTTTAACATTTCCATTCTGGGGAAATCGTCCTGGTTTTGAAAGGCCTTGGTTTGATTGGGGCATACCGGCCGGGGTGGCTTGGGTAGTTATAATGAGCTTTATTATCTATTACTTTGTAGATCTTCGACATGTGCTGCGTGAAAAGCGAGAGGCAAAAGAAAAGCAAGCAAGTAATTCTGATAAGGATGTGTCTAAGACAAAGTGAATGAATGGAACTTCTCTATGATTAAGCTAATTTCTAAATTGTTTGTTTCTATTCTAGTTTTGCTTTCCCTTTCATGTTCTCAGCAAGCAAATATTAGTGAGAAAATTAAATGGAAGGATTACGACATATTTTTTGAAACTCGTCCACCCGAAATGAAGCCAGGGATGATGGAATTTTTAGTAGTTATTAACGAAAAAAGTAAACGTCCAGCGAGTTCTTTCCTCGTCTCACTAAGGATAGGTGAAACAGGAAAGTGGTCTCAGGCTATACAAGACGGGTTGACGGGTGTTTATAGACGAGCAATAAATGTTCGAAATCCGGATAAGGACGTGTTGTTCGTTCATTTGAAAGGAAAAGAAGACGAGACTGTTATTTCCTTTCCCCTTAATAAGCAAATCACAAAATAACTTGCTTGATACACTAATTTGCATTTATGTGTTCAGAATTTGACATGTTCCTTTAAAGCGTTTTCTATTTGCAGTCGCTAATAAAAGTGTACTGGGTCTTTACATAAGCCATGGACGGTTAGGATCTTTTGTTGTTGAGTACTTACTAACCTCTTGGCCTAGTCGAACTTTTAGGCCCTTAAACACTGCATTGCACCAAGGAAGGGGAAGTCCAATGCGTACTATCGTTGTTCTCAACGGCAAAGGGGGGTCAGGCAAGAGTACCATATCCACTAATCTGGCTGGATATTTTGCTAATTCTGGTTACTTGACTGTTTTGAAAGACTGTGACCCACAGGGCTCCAGCTCAGCATGGCTTGAGCAACGCTCGTCTGCTCGGGCCAAGATTTATGGTATTGTGGCAAATCGAACCCATATCCACTCTACTCGTGTCTGGCAGCATAGAATTCCGCCCAAAACTGACTATGTGATAGTGGACTCTCCCGCCGGTGTAGATCTTAATCGAATTCTGGATTCACTGCGCTTTGCCAATAAAATACTGATTCCGGTCATTCCTTCCCCTATAGATATACGAGCAAGTAGCCTCTTTATCCATGAGCTACTCAAATTTATGAAAATCTATCGAATCAAGCCTGAAATTAGCGTTTGTGTAAGCCGCGTCACCCGCAAGGGCCCTAGTTACTACGCATTGCTTAGAGTTTTTGGAAATTTAGGTATAAAAATCTCCGGGTGTATTAATGAGTCGGAAAACTATATTCGAGCTGCCGAGCTTAGTACCTCGATCCATGAAATGAGTAGCCCTTCTTGTGAAAAAGACAAATTAGACTGGCGTTCTATTGTCGATTGGATAACAGGTGATGAGCCTATTTCCTTGGACAAAAACAATTCAGACGATAAAAAAGTATCAGAAAGCGCTCTAGCCTAAAAATAGCTTATAGGCTGGATTGTCACTTTCACACCAATAGTTATAATTCAGTTTTTGTAGAAATTCATTTAGTTTTTGCTCTTCCTGCTCCGGCACTTGAATTCCCACCAGCACACGTCCATAGGCGGCGCCGTGATTTCTATAGTGAAAAAGACTAATGTTCCAGCTTTCCCCTAAATGAGTAAGAAAACGTAGAAGTGCACCGGGTCGTTCAGGAAATTCAAAACGGTAAAGGACTTCCCGTGTCACATTGTTTGAATGCCCACCTACCATGTAACGAATGTGAATTTTAGCCATTTCATTATCGGACAAGTCGATGACTTTGTATTCTTTGGCTTCAAGTTTGGAGATGAGCGCATCTTTTTCTGTCGCACCTTCTCTTAGCTGTATTCCTACAAACACGTGAGCATCAGTGTGACTGGCATAGCGATAGTTGAATTCAGTAATGCTGCGCTGACCCAGAGAATGGCAAAACTTCCGAAAACTGCCGGGCTTTTCGGGAATTGTCACCGCCAGAAGACCTTCGCGGTGTTCTCCAATCTCGGCTCTCTCTGAAACATGCCGCAGCCGATCGAAATTCATATTGGCACCGCTGCAGATTGCGACAAAATTCTTATCTGTCTCACCTGTGTATTCGACGTGCTTTTTTAGACCTGCGATGGCTAGCGCTCCGGCCGGTTCTGCAATAGAGCGCGTATTGTCGAATATGTCTTTTATGGCGGCGCAAATCTCGTCTGTCGTTAGTGTGTAAACACCGTCTATGAGCTCTTTCACCAGCCGAAAAGGTTCTGCGCCTATCTGTCTTACGGCTACGCCATCTGCAAAGATTCCGACTTGATCCAGTATTGTTCGTGTTCCAGAGGCCAGAGCGGCGTGTAGACAGGCAGCGTCTTCAGGTTCTACGCCATAGACCTTAATATGTGGATACAGACTTTTGACATAGGCGGTAACCCCGGCTACCAAACCACCCCCGCCGACTGGGACAAATATCGCGTCTGGAATGGTAGGTATTTGCCTCAATATCTCGAGTGCCACGGTACCTTGGCCTGCGATCACTTCGGGGTCATCGTAAGGGTGTATAAAGGTGAGTTCTTTCTCTTGAGCCAGTTTTTGTGAGTGCTCGTAGGCTTCATCATAGGTGTTCCCATGAAGTATAACTTCAGAGCCCAATGCCTTTACGGCGCCAATCTTTATACCAGGCGTCGTTTTGGGCATTACAATAGTTGAAGGAATGCCCATTTTTTGAGCAGATAAGGCAACGCCTTGCGCATGATTGCCCGCAGAGGCCGCAATGACGCCTTTTTTTCGTAGAACCGGGTCCAGAGACGCCATTTTGTTGTACGCGCCCCTCAGTTTGAAGGAAAATACAGACTGTAGGTCTTCTCTCTTTAGCCAAATATGGTTACCGAGGCGAGTGGAAAGGCCTATGAGTCTGTCTAATGGTGTTTCCCTCGCGACATCATAGACCTTGGCGCGTAGAATTTTTTCGAGATATGCATGTTCCATGAGGGTAAAATATCAGAATTTTCTAATTTCGGTAACTATTTGATTAAAAATGGACGTAATCTAGAACAGATCTAAATCTACCAGATTGATGAGTGAGGAAATATGAACCAAAACGAATTAAAAGAACAGGCTGCACAGGCAGCCATTGAATTTATTAATGCGGGGAGCGTTGTGGGCGTGGGAACCGGTTCAACGGTTAACTACTTTATTGATGCCCTGGCGAAGGTCAAACATAAAATCGAAACAACCGTATCCAGCTCTGTAGCCTCTACTGAGCGGTTGAAGGCACACGGGATCCCGGTGGATGACCTAAATAATGTAAGTAAAATAGATGTTTACGTGGACGGTGCAGACGAAATTACAAAAAATCTACATATGATCAAAGGTGGAGGCGGCGCGCTGACCCGAGAAAAGATTGTCGCTGCTGTGGCCGATAAGTTTGTATGCATAGCGGATGAAAGTAAATTGGTAGAGGTATTGGGTGCCTTTCCTTTGCCAATCGAAGTAATTCCTATGGCCAGATCCTATGTGGCTAGAGAAATCGTGAAATTGGGCGGGAATCCAGTCTATAGAGACGGTTTTACGACCGATAATGGTAACCAAATTTTGGACGTGGGTGGATTGAAAATCATAAACCCCCCTGAATTTGAATCTCGACTCAATGAAATAGTGGGTGTCGTAACAAACGGTTTGTTCGCTCACAGGGGTGCAAATGTGGCACTGCTTGGAAGCGCTAAAGGCGTTATTAGGCTAGATTAAGAATTAGTGATGCAAAAGTGGCTCATTCTCACAGGATTAATGCTTCTTTTGCTGGGAATTTTGTGGCC
>JAOUPJ010000041.1 GCA_029879945.1 Gammaproteobacteria bacterium | reverse complement strand
TTGGTATTTCCACTGGTGGCAACGGCACCTTGTACTAGCTCTATGTATCGGTTGGTAGATTTTCCATTTTCGCTCGGGTCTTCGATGGCGCATCGCCAGGGCTCGCCATTGTGCATGCCGTCCAGCGCATAAAGGTCTCCGCCAAAATTGATTAAAACATTGGGTATACCCAAGGGGCGGATCAACCCAGCACATCGGTCTACAGCATATTCTTTTCCAAGCCCGCCCAAATCGATTTCCATTCCCGCTTGAAGTGTTAGGTAGGGTGGGTGCCAGTGGGCCTTATCCCAACCGACAAAGGCCAACAAGTCTTCCACTTCCTTAATCGAGGGAGTCCGTTTTTGGGAACTGAAATTCCACGCCTTTCTGAGTATTCCCGATGTGATATCAAAAAGACCATCGCTAATTTGAAAACATGTGTGTGCGTAATCGATTAGTAGTGCGGTTTCTTTATCCAGTGTGATTCGCTTTCCATTGGCTGTATTGATTTGGTGAATGATGTTGTCGCTTCTGTAGCGACTGAATTTTTTTTCCACTCGTGTTGCTTCCAGCGCACAGAGTCTTGCCACATTTGCTGCCACCTCTTTTATAGGATGGTCGATAAATACTTCACAAGGACCCGCCATAGCAGTAAAACGGGCGATCCAATAGTGCGAAGTTTTTTGTAGCTGAAAAAGGTCTGACTCTACGACCGACATGTCTTGCATTAAAATTTAACAGACATCAGGAGTTGTACGATCAGGGCATTGAGTTTCGGTAAGTTGTTATTATGATATTGCTGAGTCATATACTCACCACGTACTGCAATTTTACCAGTTGAACCCAGTTCCTTTCCTAATTTAACACCGAAGGTAAGGGTGGTTTGATCGCCCAGGCGATGATCGGCGCTCACGTAAGTCGGCAGTTCTTCATTGGTGCGCAGCTGAGTTCGGTAAAAATAGGCAGAGCGCTGTATATTACCCCGGAAGTGAAACTGTAGATACTTATGGTTTTCCTGTTCTCGCCTTATGCGGAGATCTATGGTGTGTGAGTTTACTTCCCAATCATCCACATAAAAACGATAGGAGACATTGATGCTGTCTTTAGCATCGGGAACCCAGGCGAGTTTCCAGAACAGACTGTGGGTCAGTCGCTTGTCTGGTCGTTTTTCGTTTAAAACTGCCACTTCTTTATCGTTGAAACTCGGATTGGTTAGGCTGATCTGTTTGTATGGATCGGTCAAGTAGCCCGTTACATAAGAGCCGGCGTAATTGAACTGCGTGATGGTTCTGGAATTCAATACCCTAGAAAAACCTGCAAGATAGCTATTGGTAACCTTATTGGCTGGCAGGTATCGGTCTCCCGGGTTGTCGCATTGAATGGGGTAATTACCAATATAGCTGGCTCGGGCTAGCTCGATACACCAAATTGGGGCCAACCCTTCGGGAATGCCGGTTTCCGGATCCACCGTATCGTTGTTGACTGCAAATGCCAAGGTATAACGATCTCGTTTTTGATTGGTATCGTTGTCAAACTGGATGGAAAGGCCTCTGGAACGGTAGTCATTTTCAGAGGAAACAGCAGCGCCTAATGTGCGCGTTAGGTTTCTATCGATGGGATGTATCCAGTTTCCGCTCAGAGCAAGACGATCGTCTTCAAAACGGCTTAGCCAGGGCTGGAGACCTTGTCCGCCTGTACTATTAGCGGTGTTAAAGGAAAAGCCGGAGGCAGTGGTGACTGGAACCTCGCCCAGCCCTGCTGCGGTATTGGAATAGAGCCGACCGTTGGGGGATGCCCCGGTCATCGTGTCGAAGACAAACTCCAGCTCAAGTAAATCATCTTCTTCCAGCGCCTGGATGGAGTCGATTTGCAATTTGTTTACGGTGACCCTGTCCTGCTCTTTGTAATAGAGCTTGGATATCTCCAACTCCAGGGGCTTTTCCTCTGTATGGGCATTGCTGCTAAGCCCGGAAAAGAGGGTGGCAGTGGCGATGGCCAGTGAATTTCGTACGGATGGCCTGTTTTTTAGTTGCATCCGCATCCTCCGCCCCCTAGCGATTGCCCACCATTGGCGGCTTCTTTACTGAAATAGATGTGTTCATCGGCGGCGGATTCGAGTCTGTCTGAAATCAGTTGCGCGCGGTCTTGTGCGAGCACGTTTCGATCCCAGGGTTTGACCTCTTCTGATTTGAGGCAGGCTTGAAGTAGTAGACACAATAATAGGAGTACCAGTTTGCGCATAAACGTTATGGGCTGCTCTGAGCTTGGTTTAATTTTTAAGACCTTGATAGAAATCTTGATTAGCCGTCATTGGGAAACTTGGCAATCAATTCAAATTTACGTCCGCCTCTGTCTACTCTAATGGGTAGCCAGGTTCCCGGTGCAGTACGTTGCACCATGTCCACAATCTCACTCACTTTGCCGACTTTTTTACCCGCGATTTCCAGTACGATGTCTTGCGCTTTTAGACCGGTTGTGTCGGCAATGCTGTCTTTTACCACTTTGGTGACTTGCACCTTATCGTCTTTGGGCTCCAGAAATACACCTAGCCTGGGTCTACGCGCCTCTTCGGCTTTTACATCGACAATTCCAAAGGCCACGTCCACGATCCCAGATTCCAACTCAGAGCAGGGTATGCTGCCGTCCCAGGCAAGGGCTGTGGTGACATTGGTAACCCCTAGCTCAGTTAGCTGATGAGGTACCCCGTAGCCGCCCATGATGTGGCCTGCCCCCATAATGGCAACGACTAGGTCGGTATTATCATCTTCCAATTTGTGTGCGATGGCTTCGGCCATGGCTCGGTCCCACACCAATTGTCCTTCAATAAAGCGCATGAGTTTCTCATTGTTCTTATTATTGGTTTTGGCTTGTGCGACTACGTCATGTCCAGGGCTGTCTCCATGGCCAGCGGGTGCTGCGCCATGCTGCCCAAACACTGATTCCAGCATCTCCACATAGTCTTTAGGTGGGGGAGCGGGATCGGTCAGCCCTTCGCGTTCACTTTCAGGTACGTTTTTCCAACCACTGCTGGTGACTTTGCTAACGAGTGAACGCTCCACATTCAGAGCGACCATGGGAATGCCATTCATACGGGCAAAATGGAACATGGGTAGGTAGTAGTCGGGGTTATAGGCCCAGATTTTTTCCCAGTCCACCTCTTTGAGAAAGGCCTTTTCTTCCAGCTTATTGTCTACCCAGCGGTCCAGGCTAAATTGGGTTTTGCGGGGAAAGGATTCGAAGCCGATCGCCATGCGGGGCTGCAGGGCATAAAGCTGGGCCAGCAATTGCAGCTGCCAGCGGTGATGCTCTGGGTTGTCGTGATCCTCTCCCAAGAGCACGACGCGTTTGCGCGCCAGGGCCTGAATGGTTTGCTGTGCGCCAATTTCCTTCTTAGTCTTTACCGCGAACCATTTACCCGGAGGGATGCAGGTTTGTTCTTCAGCGGTGGCAATCACAGGGAAAGCGCAGAGATAAAATCCTATGGTCGCTAAAAAATAAAAACTCCGTTTCATTGATTCTATCCTTAGATTTGTAATCGCAGACCTAGAATCCTTAGCTGATCAGCTCCCCGGCTGCTTGCAGGTCTGCGTGATACGATGAGCGCACCATGGGTCCGCTGGCCACATGGGAAAACCCAATCGATTCGGCGAAATCCGAAAGTTCTTTAAATTCTTCTGGTGTCACATATCGTGCCACCGGAAGGTGGTGACGACTGGGTTGAAGATATTGACCCAGAGTCAGTCTATCGCAAGCATGCGCCCTTAGGTCTCGAAGTAAGTCCTTTACTTCTTCCGTGGTCTCACCTAGTCCCAACATAATACCGGATTTGGTGGGTACCTCGGGGAATGCCTGTTTAAATTCCCGAATCAGGTCCAGCGAAAATTGATAGTCGGCCCCCGGTCTGGCTTGTTTATAAAGACGAGGGACGGTTTCCAAATTATGGTTGAAGACATCGGGCGGGGCTTGGTGAAGAATTTCCAGCGCCCGGTCTTTACGGCCCCGAAAATCAGGAACCAATACCTCTATCTGAATATCGGGACTGGCTTCCCGCGTCGCTTCAATGCACGCCACAAAGTGGGAGGCGCCTCCATCTCGCAGATCATCACGATCCACGGAGGTAATCACCACATACTTTAGCTTCATCGCGGCAATGGTCTTGGCCAGATTCAGTGGCTCGTTTTCATCCAATGGTAGCGGTTTGCCATGGGCAACGTCGCAAAAAGGGCAGCGTCGTGTACAGATGTCGCCCATGATCATGAAGGTGGCCGTACCATGAGAAAAACATTCGCCCAAATTCGGGCAGGCGGCTTCTTCACATACTGTATGTAGATTGTGTTCTCGCAACACCTTTTTAAGCTTGGCGACCTCGGGCGTGACGGGTGCCAGTGCGCGAATCCATTTGGGTTTACGTTGGATCTGGGTGCTGGGTTCTACCTTGATGGGAATGCGTGCAACCTTGGCGGCACCACGCTGTTTTCTTTCTGTGTCACTCATGAGTAAATTGTTGCCTTGTTTCTATCCCATTCCGGTTTTAATTCCCAGATGAGCGCATCAAAACCCAGCCCCTTGGCCAGATTCTGGACTAGTTCCCTTTTTATCATGTCTACTTGATAGTCGCTACACAATGTACTGATCTGGGTAACTTCTAGTCCCTTGTAGCCACAGGGGTTTATCCGACTAAACGGTTCCGGGTCCATGCGGACATTCAGACTAAGGCCATGATAACTGCACTGTTTACGAATGCGCAGCCCGATGGACGCAATCTTCTTTCCATCCACATAGACGCCTGGGGCCTCCTTACTGCCATAGGCAGTGATATTCATGCCCTTGAGCAGCTCAACCACCGCATTTTCGAGTGCTTCGACCAGAGGGCGTATCCCCAGTTTGAGGCGTTTCAGATCCAATAGTGGATACAGGATCAACTGCCCGGGACCGTGATATGTCACCTGACCCCCTCGGTCTGTCTGTACGAGCGGAATTTCTCCAGGGGCCAACACATGCTCCGGCTTCCCGGCCCGCCCCTGCGTGAAAACGGGTGGATGTTCCACCAGCCAGATCTGGTCCGCAGTGTTTTCAGTTCTGGATTCCGTGTAGTCCCGCATTTGCTGCCATACACTCAGGTAGTCTTGCAGGCCAAGATCACGAATTTGAATTTGATTGGCAGCCATGTTTTTGGAACTAGAGCGCCATCAGCACCCAGGACTGAGAAGTCAGTTCCAGATAGATATTATCCAGCTGTTGTTTGCTGGTGGCTTCAATGATAACCGTAACGGAAGAATAACGGCCCTGTTTACTGGGGCGGGTATAGATTTCGTGATTTTCGATGTCTTGATGGTGCTTAGCGACGATGGCGGCCACATCTTCTTCCAGGGTTTCATGGGACTTGGCCATCACCTTGATCGGGAATCGACAGGGAAATTCCAGTAGTGTTTCTTGGTTCTCTTGCATAGGTCTATTGTGGAGTCAGATCCGCTAAAATGCAATGGGGGTGTCAAATAAATGACTTTTCACTCAATGCCTTAGAACCAATCTAACCCTGAAAGTTTTTCTTGTACTGGCGATAGATTTCAATCATCTGTCGCCACACGGGGCCTGGTTTACCGCTCCCTACAGCCTTATCGTTGATCCGGGTGACCGGGAGGATTTCTTTGGTAGAACTGGTCAGCCATATCTCTTGTACAGAAGAGAGTTCATCCATTTCAATGGTGCGTTCGGCGTTGGCAATATCATTTTGCTCCGCCAGTTCCAGCACCAGATCGCGGGTAATTCCGGGCAGGAGCTTGGTGCCCTTGGGTGGGGTGACCACGATGCCATTGGAGTCTACGATGAACACATTGCTGGCTGAACCTTCGGTAATGAAACCGTCTTTATACAAAATGGCCTCGCTGACCCCGCTATCCACCGCCTGTTGTCGCAATAACACATTGGGTAGCAGGCTGATGGCCTTGATATGACACTGTAACCAGCGATTATCTTCGATGGTGATTGCCGCCACGCCGTTTTCTGCGATTTCCTCTGCCAGGCTTTTTAAGGGATTGGCCATTGCAAAGACCGTGGGCGGGATGCCTTGGGGAAATGCATGGTCCCTGGGGGCTACGCCACGTGTGAGTTGCAAATAGATCGCCTGATCGCCGCCTCCATTTTTCTCGATGAGTTGTGTAAGGATGTCACGCCATTGGGTACTGCTGTAGGGTGAGGCGAGGCGAATATTGTCCAGACTGGTTTGTAGTCTGTGCAGGTGCTGATCCAGTCGAAATAGATGGCCGTTATAGACAGGGATGACTTCGTAAACCCCGTCTCCAAACAAAAAGCCCCGGTCCAGGACCGAGACTTTTGCATTTTCAACAGCGAGGTAGTCGCCGTTTAGATAGACTGTAGACATTTTGATCTATTCAAAGACGAGCAAGACCTCGTCCATTACATTGCGAAAGAGTCCACCTTTGGGAACGGCGCGCAGTGCCACCAGCTCTCTTTCATCAAACTTTTCTTTACCTAAAGAAATATTCACTTTCCCTAAGTTTTGCCCTTCGTCGGCGGGCGCGACGATGCGGTCTTGTATATCCAGCGTGGCTTTGAGATCACCATAGCGCCCTCTGGGAATGGTGACATACAGGTCTTGTTCGATACCCAAGGGGATTTTCTCCATTTTACCCTTCCAGATGCGGGCGTCTGTCAGCGCTTCATTGGCTCCATAGAGCTTGTGGGTTTCGAAAAAACGGAAGCCATAGGTGAGAAGTTTTTGGGACTCAGTCGTGCGTGCGCGGTCGGTTTTGGTCCCAACTACGACCGACACTAAACGCATTCCGTCGCGTATGGCCGACGCTGCCAGACAAAAGCCGGCTGAATTGGTGTGTCCGGTTTTGATCCCATCTACGCTGCTGTCTCGCCACAAGAGCTGATTTCTGTTGCTTTGCTTAATGCCATTATGCTCGAATTCTTTTTGCGCATAGAGGGCGTATTGCTCTGGGAAATCACGGATAACATGGTGAGACAAAGTGGCCAAGTCTTCCACTGTGGTGTAGTGCTTGTGGTGAGGCATTCCGGTGGAATTTTGGAAATGGGTATTTTTCATGCCCATTTCCTGGGCATAGGCGTTGAGCAGGGTAACGAAGGCGTCTTCACTGCCTGCGATATGCTCGGCCAATGCGATGGTAGCGTCGTTTCCTGATTGAATAATCAGGCCTTTCAGCAATTTATCCACCGTCACCAGACTGCCTTCTTCCAGAAACATGCGCGAGCCGCCCATGTTTCGGGCCTTCCGACTCACTTTAACCTTGTCTTCCAGACTGATGTTGCCTAGCTTCAGTTCCATTTCAACGGCGTAGGCCGTCATCATTTTGGTAAGACTGGCCGGCTCGATGCGTTTATCCACATTTTTCTCAGCCAGAATCTTTCCGCTGTGAAAATCCTTAAGGATGTAGGCCGATGCCTTAAGTTTTGGTGGCTGCGGTACGGCCGCCCAGCTGTAGCTAGAAGCGAGGGCAGCGCAAAAAATGATGACAAATACTTTATGTATTAAGGTCTTCATAATCATAATCCTGAAATCAACTTTGTTTGTAGGTGATGATTTTTGCGTCTGATATGCCTAAAGGCTCTAATTTCTCAATGACGTCCCGCGCGTCCTCAGCCGACACAAACGGGCCAAGTTGTACACGGTAGATCATACCATATGATGATTTGTTTGCAGACTTTATGCCGCTTGGCAGGGCAGTATTGAGGGCGATTTTCGCGCGCAAGGCCTCTGCTGCGCGTAAATTCTTAAAGCTGCCAGCTCGAACAAAGTAGTCTCTTTGTTGTTCCGCTGGGGTTTGCTTCACGAGTAAGATTTCGGGAGTTGCTGGCTCTCTGGGGTCTAGGGCGGTCAATTCCACTCGGGCGACGCCTTTACCCAACATGCCCAGCTTATATGCCGCAGTGTAGGATAGGTCAATAATGCGATTCCCGTGGAATGGCCCCTGATCGTTTACTCTCACGATCACGCTGCGGTTATTTTCCAGGTTTCTTACTTTCACATAAGTAGGCAATGGGAGGGTTTTGTGTGCCGCTGTCATGGCGAACATATCGTAGACCTCGCCATTGGAGGTTTGTCTGCCATGGAATTTACTGCCATACCAGGAGGCAATACCTTCCACGCGGTAATTCTTAGAAGAATTAAGGGTTTGGTATTTAACGCCAAATACAGTGTATTCCGACGCGTTTCCCCGACGACTTTGGGGTTCAGGTTTGGGTACTGCATCGGGCACCAGATGCAGGTTTTCCGGAACGAACTGGGGCGCACGGTCACCACGGCTGGGGAAGGAACCGCACGCCGTGAGGGACAGGGCTATCAGAGCAATAGCGACATAGTGTAGTTTGTGATCATAACTCATTGATTTCATGATAACACTAGTTCAGTCATATAGAAAAATATAGCGCTTTGCCCAGATTACAAGTCTTAGACATTTCATATTGTGATGCCAATCACAAACCGGGAAGTTGATACAAAGCCCAATTCCCCTAGATTTTCCGTATTTTTAGGAGTTGGCGACAGCCAAACGCCCTCTTGCGTCCTTAATGGCCTTCCCGAGCTGAAATACCGCCATGGCATAGAGCGCACTATGATTATAGCGAGTGATTGCATAGAAATTATTCAGCCCTACCCAGTACTCAGTCCCATTGTCTCCTTCCAGCTCAATGAGGGCACCCTTGAGATTGGGTGCAAAATCCTCTTTGTAGGAGACACCATAGCGGCGATTTGCCTGTTTTAGCGGTACGACGGGTTTGAGCCCTTTTTTGACAAGAGCGGCATATTCACTTCCCTCAACTTGGGCGCGACCTGTAATGGGTTGATCTTTTTGCCAGCCATGTCTTTTTAAATAGTTGGCAATACTGCCTATGGCATCTGCATTACTATTGACGAGATCTTTTGTTCCATCGCCATCAAAATCCACGGCATAGCTAAGAAAGCTGCTAGGCATGAATTGGGGAATACCAATGGCACCCGCGTAGGAACCGGTAACGGAGAGGGGGTCCAGTTTCTCTTTTCGGGTCATTTTAAGATAATGAATCAACTCTTTACGAAAAAAGGCCCGACGTTTGGGATAGTCTGCCGTGAGGGTGGCCAGGGCATCTATAACACGAAAACTGCCGGGTTGGGTGCCGAATCGAGTTTCTACCCCAATAATTCCCACGATGACCTCAGCAGGCACACCGAATTTTTTTTCGGCGCGTTTCAGGACCTCTATATTGTTCTGCCAGAACTCCACGCCCAAATTGATACGCGATTCCTGAATAAATATTTTTCGGTATCGGTGCCAGGGCATTTTCTCAGCCGGGCGCTGGATCAGTTCAACGGTGCGATCTTGTCTCTCAACTTTCTTGAAGAGCTGGTTTAATTCTTTACGATTAAAATCGTGCTTCGTGACCAACTCACTGATAACGGATTTTATCGCCTTGTTTTGGCTGATCGTTTGGGAATTGGCGCTCACGGTGTTTAGCGACGTGAACGATAAACCTACTACCAGGCCCAAGTAGACTGACTGAAATCTTTTCACTTTCTTGCTCCTTTTAAGAGGGCAATAGTTTTCTGTGGGTATGTATGGACATCAAAATACCAAAGGCGATCATTAAAGTAACCACCGAGGTACCCCCATAGCTAATCAGGGGGAGAGGAACACCGACCACTGGGAGCAACCCACTCACCATGCCCACATTGACAAACAAGTAAATCATGAAGGTTAAAACGATACTGCCAGATAGTAATCGGGTGTAAGTGTCCTGAGCTTGAAAGGTTATGCGTATTCCACGCAGGATAATGAACAAAAAGACTGAGAGCAAGACTAAAATCCCAAGAAAACCAAACTCTTCTGCGATAACGGCAAAAATGAAATCGGTGGAACGCTCAGGCAGAAAATCCAGCTGGGACTGGGTGCCATTGAGCCAGCCTTTGCCGAACACACCGCCAGAGCCTATGGCGATCTTGGATTGGATAATGTGATAGCCGGAGCCCAGGGGATCGGTTTCTGGATTAAGGAATGTGAGTACCCGTTGCCGTTGATAGGAATGCATTAGATTAAACCAGACCAGGGGGGCGGCCGCGGCAATGATGCCTATAAAACCTCCAATCAACCACCAGCTGATCCCCGTAAAAAACAGCACGAATCCCCCGGCGGCCCCGATTAGAAGAGCGGTGCCAAGATCGGGCTGTTTGGCAATCAGAACCACAGGGATCATGATGATGACGATTCCGCCTAACAATCTTGTAAACTTGGGAGGTATGCCTTTCTCGGAAAAATACCAGGCGACCATCATGGGGACTACAATTTTCATCAATTCTGAAGGCTGAAAGCGGAATATTCCCAGGTTCAACCAGCGTTGCGCCCCTTTCCCCACGTCACCAAAGGCCAAAACTGCTAAAAGTAAGAGCAGCCCAAGCCCAAAGAACCAGGGTGTCCAAAAGGCAAGTTGGTGAGGAGGGATCTGTGCCACCAGTAGCATTAAAACGAATGCAATGGTTAAACGAATGATTTGTCGGTTCATGGTGGCCCAGTCCTGACCGCTGGCGCTATACAGCACCACCAGGCCCAATATGGCTAGCACCAACAACCCCAGAAATAGGGACTTGTCTATATTCATTCCCCGCACAAAACCCATGGCGGAGCCCTTTTTACGCCTATCTACCCAAGGACGATATTTTTGTGATTGATTAGAATTGATCATGAGGGGTTATTCTGCAATAGATAACTATCCAGCACTTTTCTGGCAATGGGAGCCGCCGTGGCGCTTCCGCTACCGCCATTCTCTACGATAACCGAAACCGCTATTTTGGGATTCTTGACTGGCGCAAAACCGACGAACAGGGCGTGGTCGCGCAAGTGTAGCTCGGTCTCTTCTTTATTGTAGGCCTCACCTTGTTTGATGCCAAAGACTTGAGCGGTTCCCGTTTTACCTGCAATACGATACTGCGCGCCTCGCCCGATATGATTGGCGGTGCCACGCGGACTGCTTATCACGCGGTCCATCGAGGTGACGATATAATCCCAATTCGATTTCTTCACAATGGGAATCTTGCCGGCGATCACCGGTTCGATATAGTTCAAGGTGTCGGTATTGGGGGTTCGTAGGGCGTATCCCAGCTTGGGAATGACTTGCAAACCGTAATTAGCCAACACAGAGGTGGCAAAGGCGAGCTGTAGTGGGGTGGCCAGGTTAAACCCTTGCCCGATACCTGTAATCAGCGTTTCACCTGGATACCACATTTCGTGCTTCACTTGTCGTTTCCAGGTTCGGGATGGGAGTAGTCCGCCGGATTCTCCCACGATATCGATGCCGGTGCGCTTTCCAAAGCCGAACAGGCTCATAAAACTATAGATGCGATCAATTCCCAGATTCAGGGAGAGATCATAAAAATAGACGTCGCACGACTCACGAATTGCGGCCAACAGGGTCATATCACCGTGGCCTTCACGTTTCCAGTCGCGGTATTTATGGTCATCGTTTTTGAGCTGAAAGTAGCCATTGCAGTTGATACTGGTTGCGCCATGGACCAGGTCGTTTTCCAGCCCCGCCAGGCCTATCATGGGCTTGATGGTGGAGCCGGGAGGGTAACGGCCCTTGATGGCTCGATTAAACAGGGGTTGTTTCTTTGAGGTGGCCAAGTCATTAAAGGCGTCGGTTTCTATGCCATTCACAAAGGTGTTGGGATCGAAGCCCGGCATGGAAACCAATGAAATGATTTGACCTGTTCCGGGGTCCATGGCGACCACCGCACCTCTGAGGTTTTTCAGAGCGGCCTCCGCAGCTGCCTGTACTCTAGTATCAATGTTTAGATAGAGGTGATGACCGGGCACCGGGCGCTTCTCCTCCAGAACCCGTACGACCCGCCCTTGCGCATTGGTTTCAACACGTTTGAAACCCACATCACCGTGGAGTAGGTCTTCATAAGACTTCTCTACGCCATTTTTACCCACGTGTGTGGTGCCGTTGTAATCGGCGGCATCCAGTTCTTTCAATTCCCGTTCGTTAATTCGTCCTACATATCCCAGTGCGTGCACCCCGAGTTCGCCCATGGGATAGTGTCGGGTCAGTTGCGCCTCTATCGCTACGCCGGGAAACTCGTGTTGCCTCACGGAAAAACGCGCCACTTCCTCCTGGTTTAAGCGATATCGCAGTGGCAAGGCCTTGAATTTTGCTGACTGGTTTCGAAGCTTGTTGAAGCGCGTCCAATCCTCATCTGTGACATCGACGATTTCACGCAGACGCGTGAGTAATTCATCCATATCGGAAATTTTTTCTGGTGTGATTTCCAGTGTGAAGGAGGGAAGATTTTGCGCCAAGACTACCCCGTTCTTGTCGTAGATCAGCCCGCGGGTGGGAACGATGGGGATCAAGCTCACACGATTATTTTGCGATAGAGTGGTGTAATGCTCGTGATTGGCAACCTGCAAAGAGAACATGCGCAGGAGCAAGGTGGCCATCAACACGAATACAAAGACCACCGCGAATATCACGCGATTGCTAAATAAATGGCTCTCTCTTAGGTGGTCGCGTAGGGTAATTCTGGATTCAAATTGAGCCATGGATTAGCTTACTCTGAATTTTCTTCTGACATCCCTAAGCAGCAGATAAAGCCAAGGCCAGATCACCGCGCTCGTTAAAGAGGGAAGCCAGTAGAGCCAGGAATTAGGTGCGTCGCCCACAATGCCACGAATCCACGCGATCAACAGTTGTGAAAGCGCTATGAGGGTGAAAATGCTGAGTGCTTGTTGCCACAAGGGATAGATGCGAATTTGTTTGTGGAGTTTTACGGTTACATAGGCAATAACCGCGTAGGCCATGGCGTGTTGCCCGAGCAGACTGCCATTGAGTACGTCCACAATAATGCCTGCAACCCAACCGACTCCCACATTCACGCGCGTTGGCAGGGCCATACACCAGTATACTAAAACCAGACCCACCCACTCAGGGCGTATGTATCCGGCCCATTCCGGCATGGGGAGTATGGTGAGTATCATCGCCAACAGAAATGTCAGGATGATTACACTGGTTCCTTGTGCGGCCTTATTTTCACTCATGGTGCTAGTGCTGAAACCTCTTGTTTCGGATTCCCTTTTTTAGATACTTGAGGTGCAGGTGGCACCTCTTCAATCTTGGTCTTTTCCCGCCATACCAATAAAACTTCTCGACTTCTATCGAGGCGTGCTTTAGGCGTCGCAAATACCCGCGCGTAGGGCTGAGTGGGATCGGATTCAAAGCTAATGATTTCTGCTACGGGATAGCCTTGCGGAAATACGCCGCCAAGCCCCGAGCTTGAAACGGTGTCTCCCACTTTCAGATCTGCATTATTGGGAATGTGGAGTAGTTCCAGCTTGTCCATGGCCCCGGTACCCGCTGCGATGGTGCGCAGACCGGTGCGGTCGATCTGTACAGGGAGTGCATGGCTGGGATCAGAAATGAGCATAATCACACTGGTGATGGGGGTGACATGTACGGTTTGACCAAATACCCCTTCGGCATCCAGAACCGGCTGACCTTTAAACGCATTATGGCGATTTCCTTTGTTAATCAGTACCTTATGGCTGAATGGGTCCAGGTCTACGGCGATGAGTTCCGCAGCGAGCACCTTTTCACCCGTGCGCTCGGCCGCGTCCAGCAAGTCTCTCAGGCGCATGTTTTCGATTTCCAGGGAGGTGTATTTCTGCATTTGGGCCTTGAGAAATACATTCTGAGATTCCAGTGAATCGATTTTTTTCAGCAGTGAGTCTCGGGAAGTCAGATTCTCGCCCATCCAGTTTCCGGCGGAAACAGGAAAGGCAACCATCTGCTGTACGGGATAGATCAGGATTGCCAGACTGGAGCGTATGCCATCCAGGTAGTCATATTTATGGTCTACTGCCATTAGCCCGATGGAGCTGGCGAGTAGAAACGCCAATCGGATGCCTGCTGCTTGTCCATATGCAAATAGCGGTTTAATGGCTAAGACCTCGTATTCAAACAAGACCAACCGCAGACTTTCTTTACTCGTCCTGAGTGATCGATAAGCCTAGGTGTCAGATTAATCAAAGACTTTTATTCGACTGCGAAGACTTCTCCGCCGTGCTCGTCTATCATTTCCATGGCTCGACCACCGCCACGGGCGACGCAGGTCAAGGGGTCTTCGGCTACGATTACGGGTAAGCCTGTCTCTTCCATAAACAGTCGATCCAGGTCACGCAACAGGGCACCGCCGCCGGTGAGAACCATACCGCGTTCCGCAACATCAGAGCCCAGCTCGGGGGGTGTTTGTTCCAGCGCCGATTTCACAGCGCTCACAATCCCGGCAAGCGGTTCCTGCAAGGCTTCAAGGATTTCATTGCTGTTCAGGGTGAAGCTACGGGGCACGCCTTCGGCCAGATTTCGTCCGCGTACTTCAATTTCGCGGACTTCGTCGGCAGGATAAGCGGTACCGATTTCCTGCTTAATTCGCTCTGCTGTGGCATCTCCGATCAGAGTGCCATAGTTACGACGCACGTAGCTGATGATGGCTTCATCGAAGCGGTCACCACCGATACGCACAGATTCTGAATACACGATACCATTTAGTGACATCACGGCGACCTCTGTGGTTCCGCCACCGATATCAACCACCATGGAACCACTGGCTTCGCCAATGGGCATGCCGGCACCGATCGCTGCCGCCATGGGTTCTTCTATCAGATACACCTCGCGAGCACCCGCGCCGGCCGCTGATTCTTTAATTGCACGGCGCTCTACTTGTGTGGAGCCGCAAGGTACACAGACCAACACTCGGGGGCTGGGTCTGAAAAATCGGGTTTCATGCACTTTATAGATGAAGTGCTGCAACATTTTTTCGGTGACAGTGAAGTCAGCGATTACGCCGTCTTTAAGTGGGCGTATAGCAGTGATATTTCCGGGAGTCCGCCCCAACATACGTTTGGCCTCCAGGCCAACCGCAGCAATGCTTTTGGGTCCACCTGGGCCACGTTCCTGACGTATCGCAACGACAGAAGGTTCCGCCAGCACGATCCCCTTCCCGCGTACGTAAATGAGTGTGTTGGCTGTGCCCAAATCGATGGACAAGTCGTTTGAAAATATCCCGCGTAGTCTTCCAAACATGTGTTTCCGGTTCCTTATTTCAAATAGGGCGTTAATCTAGCAATGGGAAAGGTTTTGGACAAGCAACCATCTGTGGTAAGTTTGTCATCTTTTTCCAATGCGGATTATATTACAACTGGAGCGTAAAATGTCTTTGCAAAAGTCGGACGTTGAAAAGATTGCCCATTTAGCTCGCTTATCACTAAGCGACAACGACATTCCCTCTTACGCTACTAATCTGTCAAATATCCTTCAGCTTGTGGCACAAATGAATCACACCGACACTGAGGGAGTAGAGCCTATGGCTCATCCTCTGGACGCCACCCAGCGTCTGCGAGCCGACGAAGTGACCGAATCCAACCAGCGTGAATACTTTCAAACTATCGCGCCAGCAGTGGAAAACGGTCTCTATCTTGTTCCCAGGGTTATCGAATAACAACTGGAAAGGTTTAACGCTATTTGCCCACACGCCTGGAGCATTATGCAGAAAGCGTTCCCGACAAATAGCTCATTTGATCCAATAGTGTAAGTACTAGTTATTATTGAAATTATGAGAGATTCCATGGAGTTTAGCACAATTGCCGAATTGTCTGGCGAGTTGCAGTCAAAACGAATTTCCAGTGTGGAGGCGACGCGCCTGTTTCTTGATCGAATTGAACGTCTAGACAAACAGATAAATTCATATGTAACTGTTTGCCATGAACAGGCGCTCATGCAGGCCCAGTTTGCGGATAAAGAACTCGCTGCGGGGCGTAAGGCCCCACTTTTAGGGATTCCCATCGCCCACAAAGACATTTTTTGCACCAGTGGCGTGAAAACCTCGTGTGGTTCCAAAATGCTGGATAATTTTTTTGCGCCCTATAATGCCACTGTCGTGGAAAAATTGGATAAATCCGGTGCTGTGATGTTGGGGAAAACCAACATGGACGAATTTGCCATGGGCTCCTCCAGCGAG
>JAOUPJ010000262.1 GCA_029879945.1 Gammaproteobacteria bacterium | reverse complement strand
TAATGCTCGAGACACCGGCATTGTCTGTGACAGTCAGATCGGTGATTGTTCCGCCTGAAGCCCGCACGGTATCGGTCAATGTTGATCCCGTATTCGTTTTAACTGTACTTGCATCCAGTAATTCATCAAACTCGATACTCACTGCCACGGTTTTTGCTACACCGGTTGCACCAATACTTGGTGTACGACTCACAATCGTAGGATTGGTAAAATCACCCGTGCTAAAACTGTGTGATACCAAACCTGCAAGCGCATTACCCAAGGGGTCGGTTACGCCGGTGCCCACTTCAACCAAGTAAGCCGTTTGCTCTTTTAGATTCGAGAGTACAATTTCGATTACATTATTGTTATTTAACTGTAAGCCGATATTGGCTTCGGCTACTGAAACAGGAGCGCGCCCAACGGATTCGTAAACTTTCACATTCGCGCTATTGACCGTAGATCCTAGTAGATTTTCATCAAAGCTCAACAATACAGTGGGACTGGTTCCGACATTCGTTCCCGTAGGACTACCCGTTCCATACACGGGTCCAGTATTGTCACCCGTACTAAAACTGATTTTCGTGTTGGCGGAGCCCGATATCGCGAGGCCACTTACAGCTCCCTTTATACCAAGAAGCGTGACCGAATAAGTTGTATTGTCCTTGAGTGCACCTGCTTCGGGTGTAATGATAATTCGATTTTTATTGGAGTTGCTACCACGAGCTACAGTATAGAGATTTGTTGAAACTCCGCTAAGAATCACATTAGTTTTGCTTACGTCAGCGAGCAGCAATTCTTCATCAAAACTAATTGTAATCGTGCTTATGTTAGCAGGATTCAAACTTCCAGCTCCGTTGACCGGATTACTTGACATTAACTGTGGAGGTGTAAAATCGCCAGTTGTAAAGCGAGCAACAAATTCTTTAGACAAAGGATTATTGCTCACATCCTTCACACCTGAAGCACTTCCCGACAATAATCGGATGGAGTAGGTCGTCAACTCCGACAAGCTTGCTGCCTCTGAAAAGGCGACCTCCACGACGTTATTTGTAGAGGTCTGCAAACCGATTGAGGTAGGTGTTATTTCAACCGGTGATGGGTCCACTCCCCAAACCCCACGATACACCTTCACACTACCCGAATTAACAGACCCTGCACTCAAAGGCTCATTAAAAGTGGCCAATAGTGTTGGCGTGAGCGACACATTTGATGCGCTGTTCTGTGGAGATATATTATCAACTAACGGGGCGGTAAAATCTCCTGTGGTAAAACTCCAGTTAGTCGCTACCAAGGAATTGCCTCTCAAGTCAGCAATCTGATCGCTCAAAAAGATGCTATAAGTGGTTTGTTCAGATAGACCAGATAGACGAAATCGTACTGTCGAAGTGCTTGCGGAGTCTATTACTTCCAATTCGCTAATGGTTCCGCCAGGAACACGCAGGCTGTCAGTGCTAGCACTGCCAGTATTTGCTAAAACTGTGCTTGCATCGATACGTTCATCAAATTTAATTTCGACAATTTTATTAGTCCCGATATCTGGCTCAGAAATATCTGGATCACGTCCAACAATTTTCGGAGCAGTTAAATCCTCAGTGCTAAACTGCCAATTGTCGCCGGCGAAGGCATTACCGTTTAGATCGGTGATCTTATCTTCACCACTGCCAATGTAAATGTTAAAGTTGGTCGCGTCTGGTAAATCACCGATTGGGTTAATGGTTACAATCGAACCAGCAGACAAGAAACCTATATTGAATGGGACGTTAATCGACTGTGGTTTTGCATCCACCATTTGAGTATAAACGAGCCTAATCACGCCAGGAACACGGACAGTATCTGTATCCAGACTTTCACTAAAGGTTACTGCAATGTAGTTAGTTACAGGAAAGTCGGCCTCGTTTTTACCCGGCGAGCGATCTGTGATAACAGGCGGAATCTCTTCTACTGCCGTTTTAAAACTCAGTGATAACGGCGGCGATGGGTTACCTGCCAAATCAGTAATTCCGAGCATCTCGATCACATAGGTACTGTCTTGTTCCAAATTCTCAACTGGGTCCAGAACAACTCTATTTTCTAGGAATGTGAGAGTGATAGGAACTTGAATTTTCCTATCCGGATTGCTTGCAATCTGATACAGTTTTATTTCATCTGTGGTCGCTTCTGCAGAATAGACTGCTTCGCTAAACTGAATTGTTAACGGCAAGAAAACCGAAACACTGGTATCTCCGTCACTTGGAGTACTTTGAACAAGGTCCAAAACAGGTGCCGTATTGTCTGGCGCAGAGCTTGCGCGAGTTGTGAAAGTCCATGAGACTATGTCTTTCGCTACTCCCGCGTCCGTTAGCTTACTACCTTCAGAATCAAGAACATTTTCGAGTATTACCCTGTAGCTCGTCGCTGGTGTAAAAGCTTGTCTTGGTTTGAGCAGAATTGAGTTACTTTTTGCAGAATATGTAACGTTAGCTTCGATTGCCACACCTGCATTGTTAGTTGCTTCCAGTCTAGTCTTTTGAAAACTAGCCAAACTCATGGCCCGTGAAAACTGAACATTCACACCGTGATTAACAGGAATGTCGGTATCATCAGGCATTGGGTGCCGTGAGGCGATCTTTGGACGTTCGGCTTCCGCCCGAGAAATGGTTGTAAAACGCCAAACGATATCGTTTTCTAAAGGAGACCCATTTAGCATCAAGCCAGCTTTGATGGTTACGATATACGTGGTGGCATAATCTAAAGCAGTCGTCGTGAAGAACAGCGTGTTGCCATCCTTGTGAGGCTGGCCATTTACCGCATCCCCACCCTCAGCACGAACGGAGATGAAATTGCTCAATTCTGTTTCGATTGTGTCTATATTTGAGCCGAATTTCGCGCTAATCTGTTCACTGATAGAAACTTTATCAGCGTTATTAAGGGGGGATGTTATAACCCCATCTTGTCTACCAGTGGAATCCGAACCGCCATCTTTATCCCCGCCTCCGCAGGAAGCAACAAAGATGACTAAAAGAATTAGCGCTAATCGCGATACGATATGCATGGGCCTCAACAACCTGGACTCGAAAATTTATCTGAAACCGGCGAAAATTAAGCGATTGTTTTACATATTAATATCGCTAACCGATCCTTCCCTCGAAATCTAATATTTGTATACTCTATATAGAGCCGGCTATCTTACACTATTTTGTCTTATAATTTAATTAAATAGGTCGCCCGGGCCCGACAGGTATCTTGAGAAGGCAGATAGGGTAAAAAGAGGTTCTTTGCTACTTTTCAGCAGCCTTGCGTAGTAGCGTAAGCACTTCCGGGTAGCCATAGAGGGCAGCCAAATCCTCCGCCGTTTCGTTCTGCCTGTTCTTGATTCGCGTGTCCGCGCCCCGCTCCAATAGGATGCGTACGATTTCCACGTGTCCTGCTTCGGCAGCAAGCATGAGTGGCGTATAGAATTCAAGATTTTCCCGGTCTACGTCCTTTTGAATTTTCAACACCTGGCTTAACACCTGCGCATCGCCGCGGGCAGCCGCGATATGTAAAAGCGAGTTCTTGGCCTCGTCTTCCATCTCGTCCCCATCAATCTTTTTCAGAAAATAGGCGACGGCATCCGCGTTGGCAAATTGTATTGCACTGAGCAGCACGTCCCGTTTAACAAAATCGTGTTCCAACAATTTGGGATGTTTCTTTTGAATCTGCGCAAACAGATTCAACTCACCGTATTGCGCTGCCAGCAACAGTATCTTTTTTAAACGGACTTGATCGCTGCGCAACACGTATTCAACAAGCAATTCCGGCAAACGCTCCCCCTGTGTCAGGGCCGATTTGAAAATGAATTCCAGGTCTTCATCACGAACCAATTTGGCGGGCAAAGTGGCGATCAGCGACTCAATCATCTCCAGGGAATTATTATAGGCAGCCACCGCCAGCAGGTTTTCACTGGGCGTGGGTCTGGCCTTTTTCGCCATCAGCAATTGGACGATCTCCACCTTATCCCCGGCCACGGCCATACCAAGCAAGCTATTGTTTTTATAAGTATAATTATTGACCTCCGCCCCCAGTTCCAAAAGCAGCTTCACCGTTTGCACATGGCCCCGCGACACCGCCATCATTAAGGGAGTGAGTCCGTTCTTGTCGGGCAGCGAAATACTTTCCCCCGCTTGATGGCGCTTGCGGAGCTGTTTCTCGTCCCCTTCCCAGGCCGCCTTCAGCATGGGACTCAGCGACAAATCCTTATCCGAAGACAAGCGCTTCACAATCTCTTTTTGCTCCGCACTGACCTGTGTCTTTTTTTGTTCCGTTTGCGCGACCCGACCTGCACTCACATCAACGCCCGCCGTCTTGAGTTGAGCTAAAAATGAAGCAGCCTTGGTTTGTTGTGCCAGCTCAACCGGGCTCAGTTCGCCTTGCGCGCCCTGTGTAAAATCTATTCCGGCAGCGAGCAAGGTGCGCGTCACCGCCTTGTTATTGGTGAACACCGCCAGGTAAGCCAGCTCACTCGATTGTTCTTTTAGTTTCCCTGCCTGAGCGTAGGCATTGAGCAAGTCCTTTAAAATAACAATCTGTTTTTGGCGCAAGGCCAGATTGATGGCCAAATCACCTTCAGCATTGGGCCTATGAAAATCCACTTTCGCGGAAAGCAGGAATGCCAGTGCCTTGCGATCCCCGTCGCGCACGGCGTAAAAAATGGGTCGCTCACCCGACTTGTCCAACACCTCCAGATCGGCGCCGTGGGAATGCAGCAGCTTGAGTATGGGTAGCGTTCTTTTAGTACCGAAGGCCCAGCTCACGGCGGAACGACCCTGCTTGTCTTTCCGATTTACCTCGGCCTTGTTGTTGAGCAGGCTCTCCACCGCCTTGGTTCGCCCATAGGCCGCAGCCACCATCAGGGCGGTCCTTCCTTCGTTATCTTGTTGATTAATTTCTACTTTTCTTGATATCGCATAGCTCAGCGCAGGCCTTTGGCCGGTCTCGGCGGCGTAGAACAGGGTGTTTGAGAGAGCGGCCTTTTGGTCCTTGCTCTTTTTAATAAAGGACTTGATCCCTGCCAGATCGTTGGCCAGAACCAGGCTGTATAGGACGCGCTCCCTG
>JAOUPJ010000040.1 GCA_029879945.1 Gammaproteobacteria bacterium | reverse complement strand
TTCGAAGGTCGTTGCAACTGGAAGAATTTGCGAATGCTCCATCGACAAGCCGCGAAACTTTTTCTGATCATTAATCACGGCAGGATCAGCGAGCAGGCCGTTGATTTCCTCTACCCGCTCGTAGATTTTTTCAAGTTTACTAATTAAATTTGGATTCACGGTTTGTCGTTGGAGTTTTTAAGATCAAAGATTTCGGCGGCTACTTGTAGCACCTCGGTACGATTCTCGGTGCCGGCTTCGCGCAGCCGGGTGGTTGGTCCGTGTGTCAGTTTGTTTGTTAAATTATGCGCTAGTCTTTTTAATACTTCTTCCGGATTCGCATTGGGCTTACTCAGTGCTTTAAGGCTCTTTTCCAGTTCCTGTTCGCGTAGTTGTTCCATTTGGCTACGGAATTGTTTAATCAGGTCGACTGAGCCTTGGGAGCGTATCCAGCCCATAAATTTGAGGACTTGCGTGTCGATTATATCTTCAGCCTGTTGTGCTGCATCCTGACGCGACTTAAGCCCTTCTTCGATAATATCTTGCAGATCGTCCACTGTATAGAGGTAGACGTCCGCCAAATCGGCCACTTCGGGTTCTATATCCCGGGGTACGGCGATGTCCACCATCAACATGGGTCTGCGCTTACGGGCCTTGATGGCGCGTTCGGCGGTGCCCTTGCCGAGTATGGGTAATTGGCTGGCGGTGGAAGAGATCAGGATATCTGCTTTATGTAAGTGCTCCGGGATTTCACCTAGGGCGATGGCAAACCCGCCTACTTCCCGCGCCAATTCCTCGCCGCGTTCTACGGTACGGTTGGCAATGATGATATTGCCGATGCCGTTTTCCTTGAGGTGACGGGCTGCCAGTTCAATGGTTTCGCCCGCGCCGATCATCAGTGCCGTGTGTTTGCTAAAATCACTAAAGAACTGCTTGGAAAGACTAACGGCAGCGAAGGCCACGGAAACCGGGCTTTCGCCGATGGCGGTGTCGGTGCGCACCTGCTTGGCCACATTGAAGGTATGTTGGCAGAGTTTGTTGAGTATGGTACCCAAAGTGCCGGCTTCTGAAGCTTCGCGATAGGCCGATTTGACCTGACCCAGGATCTGAGGCTCACCCAAAACCAGGGAATCCAAGCCGCTGGCGACGCGCAACAAGTGGCGGACGGCGTCCCTATCGGGATGGATGTACACATAGGGATTGATCTTTTCGTCCAGTAGATGGTGATAGTCCAAAAACCAGGACTGTATAGGGTCCGGGCTGCCTGAGCCATTCACACAGCAGTAGAGTTCTGTGCGATTACAGGTGGAGAGTATGGCGGCTTCTGTAATATGTGGTTGAGACTTAAGGCTTTTTAAGGCCTCCTTCAAGCGCTCAGGGGCAAACGCCACCTGTTCGCGGACATCAACCGGTGCTGTTTTGTGATTTATTCCGAACGCAAATAGCCGCATAGTGTCAATTAAAATGGGTTGACCCTGTAATTTTCTTCGAAGAGGGCGAATAATACAAGCGATTGGTCATAAGGTAAATCCATGTCTTGGCTTGGTTTTTGTCTAAACTTATACTCGCGATTTAGTTAATTCATTCTTACAGTAAAATCTTTTAGGGCGATTGCGTACAATAAAGTGTTATAGTCAGAATGAACAATTAAACTATCTTCCTTTTAATCAAGTGGTTAGAGTTTCATCACCGTGTTAAAAAAATTATTCATAGCATTCCTTTTAGTAACACTATCGGCCTGTGCCAGCAATGGTAAACGTGACGAAACGAGGGTAGGTGAGCCTGGAACATTTACCACAGGATCTCCTCACGCGGATGCCATATACAATGTTTTGGTTGCCGAACTGGCCCTCAAGCGAAATCTTCCTGAGATTGCAGCCCAATATTACCTGGCTGCTACCAAGCAAACCAAAGACCCTGTTATAGCCGGCTTGGCGGTTCGCGTGGCCACGTTTGCCAAAGACGATGCAGCTGCCCTGGAGGCCGCTGAAATCTGGCAGCAGGTGGAGCCGGAAAACAGAGAAGTGCTTGAGTACCTGGGCGTCCTCTATCTGCGAAACAGCCAATTTGAAAAGGCCAAGTCGATCCTGGTCAGGTTACTTGAGGAAGAGGCAGGAAAAACGACTTTAAGTTCCCGCTTTTTGGGAATGGGTGCTCTATTGCAGCGCGAGGCAGATCCCACCGCCGCCCATGAGCTCGCGCAGCATTTGATTAAAGGGCATGAAAAACTCGCTGAAGCGCAGTATTTTGCCGCCTCCATTGCGCTGAGGTCTGGAAAGAAGGAAATGGCTCTTGAGCACGCCACTGTGGCGGTGAAGCTAAATAAAAAATGGGATCAGGCCATTATCCTGAAGGGACGTGTTCTTGAAACCATGGAAAGGATGGACGAGACCCTTAAGGAACTGGAGAATTTTCTTAAAAAACAGGCGGATGCTCATGAAGTACGGCGTTACTACGCCAGTGTTTTGCTCAATGAAAGACAATACAAACAGGCTCGGTCCCAATATGAAATCCTGGTCGTTAAAATGCCTGACGACCCGGACATACTCTTCGCCCTGGCCGTATTGGCCTACGAGTTTAAAGAACTGGATGAAGCGCAGGCCTACCTGGAGCAGGTCGATCAGTTAGGCAAGCGTTCACCCAGGGAAACCTACTTTCTGGGCCAGATCGCAGAAGAAAAAAAGGAATATGATCGGGCCATTGAATGGTATTCGCGCGTCCATCGTGGGCAATATGCCCTCAAGGCCCAGTTACGTATCGGTGCGGTATTATTAGAGTCCAAGTCATTGGAGGCTGCACGTAAACATGTTCAGCAGATTAATGCCCCCACCGAGCAAATTAAGCTGGAGATTCTCCGTTTCGAGGGTTCCTTAATAAAAGACGCCAAGGAATACGGTCAGGCCTTTGATTTTTACTCTGATCTATTGGATGACTTCAAAAACAATCCCGAAATTTTATACGATCGTGCCTTGATCGCGGAGCGTTTAGACAAGCTGGATCTGGCCGTTAAGGATCTGAGCTATATCGTGAAACAACAAGCCGATAATGCCGCCGCACTCAACGCCCTGGGATACACCCTGGCAGATCGAACAGACAGACTTGACGAAGCCCTGGGCTACATTAAACGCGCTCTGGAACTGCAACCCAATGATCCAGCCATTATGGACAGCATGGGTTGGGTTCAATATAGACTGGGCAATCACCAAGACGCGCTCAAATTTCTACAGCAGGCCATGGACATCATTGAAGACGGCGAGGTCTCCGCCCATTTTGGTGAAGTGCTCTGGCAGTTGGGTCGGAAAGACGAGGCCAAAAAGGTGTGGCAAAAGGCAGCGAAGAAATTTAGTGACAGCAAGACGCTGGCTAATACGATGAAGCGATTCGGGCTGTGAAACTCCGTCTTTATTTATTGATTGTTTCTCTGCTAGTTACCTCTGCCTGCACTACCCAGCCCAAAAAAAGCACAGAGGTGGAACAGGGTGAGTGGATCAAGTTCAATGGTCACGCCTTTAAACATCAATCCTGGGCCCTGAATGGGCGATTTGTCGTACGCAATGAGAGTGAATCGTGGCACGGCGATATCTATTGGCAACAGGAAAACGAGACCTACCTCATTCGCCTATCGGGTCCCTTGGGGCAAGGCAAGGTGCAGCTAAAGGGTAAGCCTGGCCATTCCGAGTTGCAGTTATCGGAAAATGAGTACTATATCGCCGAAGATGCGGAGCGTCTGTTGAGCCGCTTCACCGGCGTTGTGATTCCGGTGGAAGGCTTGCGCTACTGGGTGCTGGGCGTGCCCAGACCCAATAATGTGAACGCAGGCCTGGAGCAGGACGAGCAGGGCAGGCTGGTGCGCATCACGCAACACGGATGGGACGTGCAGATAAAGCGCTACGACCAGGTTGATGGGGAAACACTGCCCACCAAACTGTTTATGGATAACAAAGAATACAAGGTACGCCTGGTGGTCGACCAATGGCAGCTCAAGGCATAAAGGCGTAGGGAAGGAATCGTATTCGTGAGCATACCGCATTGGGCTCAGAAAGATTTTCTCTGGCCCGCACCTGCCAAGATCAATCTCTTTTTACACATCGTGGGCCGTCGGCCAGACGGCTATCATTTGCTGCAAACTACGTTTCAGTTTCTGGATTTCTGCGATCAAATCGAAATTTCTTTGCGAGGCGACGGCCAGATCCGCCGAGCCTCGGATTTGCCAGGCGTTCCTGAACAGGAGGACTTGGTTGTACGCGCAGCTCAGGCACTGCAAAAAAGTACGAAGTCGCCTATGGGCGCGGAAATTAGGGTCCACAAGAATTTACCCATGGGGGGTGGACTGGGTGGCGGCAGCTCTGATGCGGCCACCACATTAGTCGCGCTTAATCAGTTATGGCAAACAGGACTGGATCGTCGGCAATTGGCGGAAATTGGCCTGGCCCTGGGCGCGGATGTGCCAATCTTTGTCCATGGTCAGGCGGCCTGGGCCGAAGGAGTGGGCGAACAGTTTCAGGCCATTTCGCCTCATGAAAGTTGGTATTTACTAGTCATTCCACCGGTTTCCGTGAATACAGGCGGGATTTTTTCCTCTCCCGGATTGACACGTGACTGCACTCCCCTCAAAATACGCGATTTCTTGGCAGGGGTAAAAACCAGCAATGTTTGCGAGCCTCTGGTTCGGGAGATGTATCCCGAAGTAGACCGTGTTTTGAGTAAATTATCAGAATTTGGCTCGCCAAGAATGACTGGCACCGGGGCGTGTGTTTTCCTCCCTCTGCCCAGTCGAGACGAAGCGGAAGCTGTGTTGAAACAGATTCCCCAAACCTGGCAGGCCAAGGTCTGCAAGGGGCAGAACATCAGTCCCTTATACAAGGCACTGGAAGAGTGATATTCGTCTCACAATCAATAGGCTATAATTAGGGCCAGAGTTTTATTGGGGCGTCGCCAAGCGGTAAGGCACAGGGTTTTGATCCCTGCATACCCAGGTTCGAATCCTGGCGCCCCAGCCATATTTAAAGACTCCGTTTTGGAGTAAGCTGTTAGCTGGAATGGTTAACAAGTCTTTCGCCAGGATGAGAACCTGGGGAAAGGTTCGACGACCGAGGCGTTAGCCGAGGGAGAACAGCGGAGCATAGCGACGCTGGCCCGGAAGGGTGAGGGGCGTAAGCCCCGAATAATCCTGGCGCCCCAGCCATATTTAAAGACTCCGATTTGGAGCAAGCTGTTAGCTGGAATGGTTAACAAGTCTTTCGCCAGGACGAGAACCTGGGGAAAGGTTCGACGACCGAGGCGTTAGCCGAGGGAGAACAGCGGAGCATAGCGACGCTGGCCCGGAAGGGTGAGGGGCGTAAGCCCCGAATAATCCTGGCGCAACTCTTTTGAGACTTGGCCATATTTAAAGACTCCGGGCGGGAGTAATATAACCACCGTCTTTGGAGCGAAAGTCCTCAAGGTCGAGGCATTACTAGCTTAGACGCTTAGATGTGTAGAGTTGAACGTTCAGACTTCAGCTCTATAAAGTCGTCGACGGGAGTAGGTGAGTGTCTGATTTACAAATGATGGTGTTCTCGGGGAATGCAAACCCCCAGTTAACGCAAGACATCGCCCATTATCTGAACCTGTCCCTGGGCAAGGCCACTGTAGGCCGTTTCAGTGACGGTGAAGTGATGGTAGAAATCATGGACAATGTCCGTGGTAAAGATGTCTTCATTGTTCAATCCACCTGCAATCCCACCAACGACAATCTGGTAGAAATGCTGGTCATGGTCGATGCCGTCAGACGCGCTTCGGCCGAACGGGTCACCTTGGTAATACCCTATTTTGGCTATTCCAGGCAGGATAGACGAACACGCTCTGCGCGCGTCCCCATCACGGCTAAAGTGGTGGCGAATATGATCTCCAGTGTGGGCGCGGATCGCGTGATCACGATTGATTTGCACGCGGATCAGATTCAGGGCTTTTTTGACCTGCCCGTGGACAATGTGTACGCCTCCCCCATTTTATTGGGCGATATATGGCGAGCAAAATATGATGACTTGATTGTCGTCTCACCCGATGTGGGTGGCGTGGTCCGGGCACGGGCCTTGGCCAAACGACTGGGTGACGCAGACCTGGCCATTATCGATAAACGTAGACCCCAGCCAAACGAGGCCAAGGTCATGCACATCATCGGTGATGTGGAAGATCGCAGCTGTGTTTTGATCGATGACCTGGTGGATACAGCCGGCACCTTGTGTCAGGCAGCCAATGCGCTAAAAGAAGAAGGTGCCAAGAAGGTCGTTGCCTATTGTACGCATCCGGTCTTGTCCGGCCGTGCAATTGAAAATATTGAAGCCTCGCAATTGGATGAGCTGGTTGTCACAGACACGGTTCCGCTACGCGAGGCGGCGAAAAACTGCAGTCGAATTCGTCAACTGAGCATTGCTGAGTTGTTGGCAGAAACGATGAGACGAGTCCATCAAGGCGAGTCGGTGAGTTCACTCTTTATAGACTAGTCTGTTGGCTAGTCGAGGCTGTTTACTCTGGTAGGCAGTTATTTAACACCTGGTTGATCTGGTCGCAAGATGAATCAGGAATTTAATTACTTAGGAGAAATATTATGAGCACAGACTTTGTAGTCAAAGCTACAAAACGTAACGATATAGGGAAAGGTGCGAGCCGCCGCCTACGTCGTTCGGAAATGGTGCCTGCCGTTATTTATGGCGGTGGCGCAGATCCAGAATCCCTTACCTTGAACCATCATGAGTTCATACACATGTTGGAGAACGAGGCCTTCTATTCATCAATTCTAACAGTTGATGTGGAAGGCAAAAAATCTCAGGCCATTCTGCGTGACCTGCAACGTCACGCCTACAAGCCAAAGATCCTTCATGTAGATCTGCAACGCGTTAGCGCCAAAGAGAAGATACACATGCATGTGCCTTTGCACTTTCTTGGTGAAGACAAGGCCCCTGGCGTGAAAGATGGTGGTGCCATTTCTCACAGCATGTCTGATCTGGAAATATCCTGCTTGCCAGCGGATTTGCCAGAGTTCATCGAAGTAGATCTTTCTACATTGGAAATGGATGGCGTGGTTCATATCAGCGATATCAAATTGCCAAAGGGCGTTGAGTCCGTTGCCCTTTCTCATGGCGAAGATCACGATCTACCTGTTGCCTCTATTCATAAGACACGTGCCGCGGTTGAGGAAGAGCCTAGTGCTTCTGCCGGTGACGAGGCAGCGCCTTCTGGTGACGAGGCCGCCCCTGAAGAGGGTGGTGAGTAATCTCCGTCTGCTAGAGCGAACATGGACTCCATCAAGCTCATAGTCGGACTGGGTAACCCAGGCAGTAAATACGACCAAACCCGGCACAACGCCGGGTTTTGGTTTATAGACCTGTTGGCAAGAAAATACGGAGTCAGTTTGCGACCTGATTCCAAATTCAATGGGGAAGCGGCCAAGGCCGTTATTGAACACCGGGATGTGTGGCTGTTAACGCCAAACACCTTTATGAATCGCAGTGGTCTGGCGGTTCAAAAACTTTGTCAGTTTTATAAGATCGAACCCCAAGAGATCCTGGTCGCGCATGATGAGCTATCCTTTGATGCAGGCACGATCCGATTAAAAACCGGCGGTGGCCATGCCGGCCACAATGGTCTGCGTGATATTATTGCGCACTTGGGAAATAAAGATTTTCATCGTTTGCGTATTGGCATCGGCCACCCTGGAGCCAGTCACCTGGTCAGTGATTATGTATTAAAGAATCCATCCCAGGATGACCGTATCAGTATAGAGGCGTCTTTGGATCGGGCGTTACTTGTCACCCCGTTGTTAATACAGGGTGAATTACAAAAGGCCTTTCATCGCCTCCATAGCGATTAGTAACAAGAGGAATACAACGTGGGATTTAAATGCGGAATTGTTGGCTTGCCAAATGTGGGAAAGTCCACGCTGTTTAACGCCTTAACACAGGCAGGGATCGAGTCTGCCAATTATCCTTTTTGTACTATCGAGCCCAATGTGGGTGTGGTGCCCATGCCCGATCCCCGTTTGGACAAGCTCAGTGAAATTGTTAAGCCGCAAAAAACCATTCCTACTACGATGGAGTTCGTGGACATCGCCGGTTTGGTGGAAGGGGCCTCCAAAGGGGAAGGACTGGGTAATAAGTTCCTGGCCAATATCCGCGAAACACAGGCCATAGCCCATGTGGTGCGTTGTTTCGAAGACGATGACATTACCCATGTTTCCGGTTCGGTTGATCCAAAAAGAGATATCGAAGTCATCAATACCGAACTCATGCTGGCCGACCTGGAGACGGTTGAAAAGGTTTTGGCTCGAGTCAGTCGTGCCGCCAAGGGTGGCGACAAGATGATGGTGGCGCAGAAAAATTTCTTCGAGCGCATCCAGGCATTGCTCAATGATGGCATGCCAGTGCGTTTGGTGGAAATCCAAAACGACAACGAAGCCCAGTTTTTTAGAGAAGTACAATTCTTAACGTCCAAGAAGACCATGTACATTGCCAATGTGGATGAGTCGGGTTTTGAAAACAACCCCTTCCTGGATACCGTAAAAGGGATTGCAGAAGAAGAGGGCGCGATTGTGATCCCGGTGTGTGCGGCTATCGAAGCGGAAATTGCCGAACTTTCCGATGAAGAAAAGGGAGACTTTCTTACCGATTTGGGTCTGGACGAACCCGGTTTGAATCGCGTCATTCGCGGTGGCTATGATCTTCTAGGCCTGCAAACCTATTTCACTGCAGGTGTGAAAGAAGTGCGTGCTTGGACCTTCAAAAAAGGGATGACCGCGCCACAGACTGCCGGTGTGATTCACACCGACTTCGAAAAGGGATTTATCCGCGCCGAAGTGGTCTCCTATAACGACTTTGTGCAATACAAGGGCGAGCAAGGGGCCAAGGAAGCAGGAAAATGGCGGCTAGAAGGGAAAGAGTATATCGTGCAAGATGGGGATGTGATGCACTTCCGTTTCAACGTCTAATTAATCAGCGTCTAGATTCAATATACTTCTAATTACGCACAATAATACATAAATCACCCTTTTTGACGATGAATCACTGAGCTGCGTGGCCGATAGATAAAAGGTTTAGTGCTATCACTTGCCAAAATATTGTTGGAGCGGTTCATGTTTAGATTGAGTCTAGTTGCCCTATTCGCGTTTTTCCTTGTCGCCTGTATTGAGAGGCCAGAGCCTGCGAATGGCGGTGGCCCAGGCTCGAATCAACAAGAAAACACCAGCAAGGCAACTGTTAGCGTAGAGACTGTTTCCAAGTCCGTCGCCGAAACCGCAGGGACTGTTACGGTCAATGTGACACGTACCAATTTACTATCAGAAGTTGTAACAGTGGATTACGCCAGTAATGCGGGCACAGCGATTGTAGATACAGAATTTAACTCTGTGAGTGGCACACTGACCTTTCTCGCCGATGAAACCAGCAAAGCCATTACCGTTACCATCATAAACGACAACGACTATGAAGCAGACAAGACATTTGCTGTGGTCCTGTCTAATGCCAGTGCCAACGCGTCTATTCAAAACAACACCACAACTATCACGATTACAAATGACGATCCGGCGCCGGTTTCCTGTCTAGCGGCTGATCTTGATTTGGCCTGGCCCTTTGGCGGCTTAGAGGGCGTCGATTGGGTGGTGCAGAATCACTTCGATCACGATGATACCACTGGTCTTGCTGACTACATGGGTGGCACTAAAACCTATGATGGTCACAAGGGAGTGGATATCAATGTATCCAGTTTTAGGGAAATGGATGCCAATACGCCTATCTACGCCGCAGCCGCAGGTGAAGTGATTGCCAAGGCAGATGGAAATTTCGATAGACAAACCTCTTGGGTCACTTACGATTGGAATTATATAACCGTAAAGCACGCCAATGGCTATACCTTGACATACGGTCATTTTCAACAGAACTCCATTACCGTAAACGTAGGTGATGTAATAACGCAAGGACAACACATTGGCAATGTGGGTTCTTCTGGCTGGTCTTCGGGACCTCATTTACACTTTGAATTGAAAGATTGTTCCAATGTGAGTGTGGACCCCTTTCAACTAGCCGTATGGGCTTCGCCTCCGGTTTACAATACCTCAATTGCCTTGATGGACTATATGGTCTTCAACTATGCGTTGGGTACGTTTGAAGATATGAAAGATCCTCCACCGAATGCGACTACTGTTTCTACTAGCGCCGCGGTGACCGGAGGTATGACCATAGCAGGTGGCGCAGTGGGTGACACCATACGGGTTGAATTTATAAAGCCCGATAGCAGTGTGTGGTTTGCTGGTAATGCAAGTTATACACAAAACTACGTTGACAAAGCGGGGCTTTACTATTGGTATTGGTGGACCACGGTGGATTCAACCACCGGTACTTGGCAGATCAAATGGTTTATCAATGGTGTAGAAAAGGCCTCTCACAATTTCACTGTGCAATGATGGGGTTTAGTGAAAGTCCCTGGACTTGATCTTCAACTCACCCAAACAAAAACTCAAGTCTTCCAGCTTGCGGGCAATGAGATGCAGCACGCCTTCGTCTTTTTGCACCACGCCACTTACCATTAATAGCTGAGACTGGAGCAGCACCTTGCTTTGTTCTTCGGCAATCTTGGGCCAGACCACTACATTGGCTTGTCCGCTTTCGTCTTCCAAAGTCACGAAGATTACACCTGAAGCGGTTCCAGGCCGTTGCCTGCCAATGACCAGCCCAGCCACCTTGGCCAGTCCTCCATTGGGTATATCGTGCAATTGCCTAGTCTGAAAGGCGTGTCTTCCATATAGATAGTCGCGTAACAGCGCGACGGGGTGTCGCCTGAGTGTGAGCCCTACATTATCGTAGTCATTTTCTATATCTTCAATTTCGCTGGGCGTGCGCAGCATTACATTGGTCTTGTCTTCTTCTGTTTTTAAGAGTGTGGATGAGACAGGCTCCGCGCCCTGCGCCTGCCAATGTGCACGATGACGGTTACCACTCAGCGATTCCAGTGCGTCGGCGGCGGCCAGACTTTCCAGGTCGGCCTTGTTTAAGCCGACGCGATCCATGAGCTCTTGAACGGAACTGAACGGTGTTTGCTTTCTTGTTTCACTAATGGCTTTGGCGCTATTTTCGCTCAGATTTTTTACCAGGCGAAAGCCCAGGCGTAAGGCAATTTTTTTCTTCCTTCGATCTATTTCCAAAACACAATCATAAAAACTCTTATTCACATCGATGGGAAGCACGGTCACACCGTGGGCCTTGGCATCAATGACCAATTGGGATGCGCCATAAAATCCCATGGGTTGGCTATTCAATAAGGCGCAGGTGAAGGCGGCGGGGTGATAGCACTTCAACCACGACGAGGCATAGGCCAGCAAGGCAAAGCTGGCCGAGTGGGATTCGGGAAAGCCGTAATCACCAAAGCCCTTTATCTGGCTAAAGATGCGTTGGGCAAAGGCCTGGTCGTAGCCATTTTCCTGCATGCCGCGCAAGAGTTTGTCTTCAAACTTTTCCAGACCTCCCTTGCGTTTCCAGGCCGCCATGGCGCGCCTCAATTGATCGGCTTCACCCGGAGTGAAACTGGCGGCGACAATGGCCAGCTGCATTACCTGTTCTTGAAAGATGGGAATGCCTAGCGTTCGTTGCAATACCTTTTTAACGGCCTCGCTGGGATAGTTTTCTTCTGTTCCATTTCTGCGATGATTGAGATAGGGGTGCACCATGTCTCCTTGGATAGGGCCGGGTCGTACAATGGCAATCTCGATGACCAGATCATAGTAGTTCGCGGGTTTAAGTCTGGGCAGCATAGACATCTGTGCCCTCGATTCGATTTGAAATACGCCGACGGTGTCTGCCCGTTGGATCATTTCATAGACTCCAGGGTCTTCGGCGGGAATGTCTTTAAAGGCGATGGGTTTGGGCGCATAGTCATTGATATAACTCAAGGCCTTTCGAATCGCCGTGAGCATACCCAGTGCAAGCACGTCTACCTTTAATAGCCCAATGGCCTCCAGATCATCTTTTTCCCATTGAATCACGGTGCGTTCCGGCATGGCCGCATTCTCAATGGGGACGAGTTCAGAGAGCAGGCCTTCACTGATGATGAAGCCCCCTACATGTTGTGACAAGTGACGAGGGAAACCCAGAATTTCACTTACGGCGGCCAAGAGCATTTTCAGGACCGGGCTATGTGGATTGAAGCCCAGGCCACGTAATTCGTCTTCATCGAACTGACCTTGTTGCCACCAGTTCACCGACTTGGCCAGTCTATCTACTTGATCCAGACTCATGCCTAAGGCCTTGCCCACATCGCGCAAGGCGCTCTTGGTGCGATAGGTAATGACAGTGGCGGCCAAGGCAGTGCGATCACGTCCATATTTTTTATAGATGTACTGGATCACCTCTTCTCTGCGTTCGTGTTCGAAGTCCACGTCGATATCCGGTGGCTCGTCGCGCTCTTTGGAAATGAATCGCTCGAATAAAAGATTCATTCTTTCCGGGTCTACCTCGGTGATGCCCAAACAAAAACAGATCACCGAATTGGCGGCCGAGCCGCGGCCCTGGCACAGAATATTTTGGCTGCGAGCGAACTGAACGATGTCGTACACCGTTAAAAAATAGGGCGCATAGGAAAGCTCTTCCACCAGTCTCAACTCATGCTGGATCAAGTCACTAACCTTTTTTGAAACGCCCTGCGGCCAACGCCTTTGGGTTCCTTCTGCGACCAAATGTGTTAACCAGCTTTGGGCGCTGTGTGTGGGCGGCACGATTTCCGACGGATATTCATAACGCAATTCGCTCAGAGAAAAATCACAGAGCTGGGAGATTTTAGTGGTCTCTTGCAGCAATTTTCGTGGATAGATCTTGGCGAGCTTTGCTTTGGGCCTGAGATAGTGCTCGCTATTGGGAAAGGTATCAAAGGCCAGTTCACTTACCGCCTTACCCAGACGTATGCCCGTGAGGATATCATGCAGTGGTTTACGTTCTTTACAGTGCATGTGTACACCGCCAGCGGCGCACAAAGCGATATGGGTTTGAGACGAAAGCTCCTTGAGTTGTTTTAATCGTTGCTTATCGTTGTGGGTGAGAAAGAGTTCGGCTGCGATCCACAAATATTTAGGAAACACCTGGTTCAGCCATACTAGCGCTTCGCTGTCGATGGTGTGAAGATCAGCAGGCGGTATCCACAGTGCAACGCAGTGTTCCGGATTCAGTTCTGTGAGATCTGCTCGCTTAAGTAGATAGCTCCCCTTTTCAGCCACACGCCGTGCCTGT
This sequence comes from Gammaproteobacteria bacterium, assembly GCA_029879945.1. Classification (GTDB taxonomy): domain Bacteria; phylum Pseudomonadota; class Gammaproteobacteria; order S012-40; family S012-40; genus JAOUPJ01. The sequence goes on along the minus strand of JAOUPJ010000040.1, from coordinate 2,788 downwards.
GTAATCAGTTTGGAAATTTGTCCATAGCCTTTTCTATCGCGTGCCAGCAAAACGAAATGGGTATTGTCTTCGAGTATAAACTCACTGCCTATAATGAGCTTGATGGCTTGTCCCTTCGCGGCCATATGCGCTCGCACCACACCCGATAAAGAACATTCGTCGGTGATGGCGATGGCCTGATAGCCCAATTCGATGGCGCGTGTCACCAGTTCTTCCGGGTGCGAGGCGCCACGCAAAAAGGAAAAATTGCTTATGCAGTGTAGCTCCGCATAATCTGGAGTAGGCGCATTATGCGAAGAGGCCATGTATAAACCATTGGCGCTTGCTCAGATCGTGATAGATCCACAGTCGCCGTCCTGCTTTATCTTTGGCGATGTAATAGTCTCGGTTTATCTTGTTTTCAGACCACCAGGCCGTTTGCAGCCGTTCCGGGCCGGAAATCAGCGACACATCCACATTGAGTGAACTTGCTTCGGGCAATAAGGCCAAAGGACGGTCGGGTCTATAATGCGATAACTCGTTCGTCGCGGAAGAGGAAAACTGATAGGCGTGTTCAGGTCTGTAGTCATTGACCAGTCCTATCCCTGTAATATGCGCGGACCCCAGACGATTCTGTAGTTGGTCGATCAGTTCTGACAGCGCTTTGTTTTGTCCGGAATAGATGGCAGTTTCTTCATGGAATGTGTTCTCCAGCATGGTTTCACTTTTTGTGTGAAAGTATTCAAGTTTGTCTACGCACAGCTCCAGTCGATAAATTTTTCCTTTTAGTTGTAGCTTATCGAAATATTTTTCCAGCACGGAAAAGATATAGTCCACGTCTCGGTCCGCTTTGCGCAAATTGATGTCGATGCCAGTCAGATCTTTCTCTGCGAAGTGATAGAGATTGAAACGATAAGAGGAAGTGCAGAGATCTGTCTTTCTCAAGTAGTCTATGAATTTCAGAACAAGTTTTTTCACTTCCAGTAAAAGGGATTCGCAGTCTTCTATACCCCAGTAAAAGACGCTATCCGCGGTGAATGTGGCCTTGGGAGCGAATTTCTTTTGTACCTCGGGCGAGTCTGCCGTGAGATGATCCAGATACAAAACAAAATCATTACCAAAGCGTTTTCTCAACTCCGGTTTGGGCAGACGCCACAGGTCACGCAAGGTCTGTGTGCCTATATTGGCTAGTCTCTTTTTTGTCTTTTGATTGACATCCAGTACAGCAATGGGGATATCGCCCAAGGCAGAACGCAGCTGATCTGTATCAAAGATATCGGCCTCTGCGCCAAAGCAAGTCAACAAATAGCTGGCGCTGGGGCTGGGTGTGCAAGATAGAATCGTATCGTGGCCTTGTAGCTGAAGTTGGCTCTTAATGCTGGTTTTTATATTCTCCAATTGACCAAACAGTTTCAGGCTGCCGCGTATTTCCAGCAATAAGGTGTTGCTGTTATAGAGGCTCACATAGGAGGTGTATTGCATGGCCCAGGCCGCCAGTTCTGTCATCGTGTTGGCAACGCGTTTCTCGTCGTGCTCAAAGACATGGACGCCTGGGCAAAGTGCATAGGCAGCGTTTACCGCCATGCCGATGTGTATGCCCGTCTCTTCGGCAAGCGCAGACGTAGAGCAAACCACTAAACGGCCTTTGACCGTTTGCGCTGTTACACTCGCGCTTGTCTTGGCCTGCGGGTGTGAAATCTCTATGGCGATATTGGGAAACTGTATGGCTAGCCATAAATGAGAAGGGCCTGCCTTGTGATTGGCGACGCGACGAGTCGGCGTTTGCTCAGTGTATTCAAGGGGGAGTGGGGCCTGGACGAGTCTTGGTTTTGCCATATCACACCCATCAGAACCAGGGCAGGTCGAGATTGATAAGGGGGTGGGTGAAGCTGCCGCGCATTTTTACGGCGTGTAGACGCGCGCCTCCTTGGCGGGGCTCCAATCGAAAGCGAAATGGCAATAACGCGCTTTTGAAGGCTTGATGACAAAAGAGCACGCCCAGGGTATTGCCCGTTTCGGCGGCCAGTTGTAATCGCCGCAGCGCATTGCCTGGGAACCCGTCCAGCCAGGCCAGTACCAGTCCGCTGGCCTGGGCCTGTAGACCTTTTTCCATGGCCCAAAGGGCCTCTTTTTTGGAGCTGCTGCGGTGCACCAGTATGTTGTAGCGAATATCCACTCCCGCCCTGGCCAGAGCCGGTGCATACGGGATGAAAGGGGGGTGCACCCACACCACGCAACGGCCTTGCTGGGTCAGATGGCGCATCAGTGGCAGGAAGAGCGTGAGCTCACCGATGCCCTGTTCCGCCAGGAGCAGTTCCAGCACGGCGTTCGTGGGCCAGCCCGCGCCAGGCAATATGGCATCAAGCTCAGAGTAACCTGTTGAAATTCCGTGCTTTGTTGTAGATAATTCAGTCCCTTGCCATATCGCCGGATGATCCTGCAGGATCTGTTTCAGCGCGGCTTTGGCTGGTTTATCACTTGGTTTGGGTTCGGGCACGGGGCGTCCTGTCTTTTGATGTACTGTGTATTTATACAGTATAATAGCAAGACTGATTCCGGGTAAAGGGAGCCTGAGTGGCTTTTTTGTTTATAATCTGAGCGATAAAAACGAAAATCCAGGCATACCATAGGCTTAGGCGTTTTTAGAAAATCAGTTCCGCCTTGACAAAAGAGGGCGAAATCTGGACAATTCCGGCTCCTGTTCGGAGGCTACGTAGCTCAGCTGGTTAGAGCACAGCACTCATAATGCTGGGGTCGGTGGTTCGAATCCACCCGTAGCCACCAATCCTAATTCCCGATTGCCCCTTCC
>JAOUPJ010000039.1 GCA_029879945.1 Gammaproteobacteria bacterium | reverse complement strand
CATTAGTGGTGACCATTTCTCAGTCCGGAGAAACTGCGGACACCCTGGCCGCTCTGGAAGAGACGAAAAAACTGGGATTTGGTGGCTCACTAGCGATCTGTAACGTGCCAGAGAGTTCTCTGGTCCGTGCTTCTGATTGTTGCTTGATGACCCGAGCCGGTCCGGAAGTCGGTGTCGCCTCCACCAAGGCCTTTACCACCCAGCTGGTCGCGTTGATGATGCTTGTACTGGTATTGGGTCGTCGTAACGGCTTGAGTGAAGATGTGGAACGTGACATCGTTAGCAGATTGACAGAATTGCCCGGCCAGATCGAACAATTACTCGGCTCTATCGACAATACCGTTCAAGTGCTGGCCGAATCGTTTGTTGATAAGTACCACTCACTGTTTTTGGGACGGGGAACTATGTATCCCGTGGCCATGGAAGGCGCTCTAAAGCTCAAGGAAATTTCCTATATTCATGCCGAAGCCTACCCCGCTGGGGAGTTGAAACATGGCCCCTTGGCATTGGTGGACAGTGAAATGCCTGTTATCACCGTCGCTCCCAACGATCAGCTTTTGGAAAAGCTCAAATCCAATATCCATGAGGTACACGCCAGAGGGGGTCAGCTAATTGTTTTTGCCGATCATCAGGCCGGCGTGGATGAAAAAGAGCAGGTACAAGTCATTAAATTGCCTTCTACCGATGAGCGAGTCGCGCCCATACTCTACACAGTGCCCCTGCAGCTGCTTTCCTATCACGTGGCAGTGTTTAAGGGAACGGACGTGGATCAACCCAGGAACCTTGCCAAATCGGTAACGGTGGAATAGAGATCACTAGAGTTTATCCAGCTCATCGTTTCGAATCTTGGAAAGCTTATTAAGATACTGGTTTCCCCAGTTCTCCAGTGATTTTAAGATGGGTAGCAAGGTTTCTCCAAAGGGAGAGAGCTTGTATTCCACCTTCGGGGGGACTTCTGCATAAACCTTCCTTTCCACGATCTTGTCCTTTTCCAACTCCCTCAGTTGGAGGGTCAACATTCGTTGAGTAACGGCGGGCATGAGTCGCTTCAACTCATTAAAACGCTTTTCACCATCAATCAAATGGAAAAGAATTACGCCTTTCCATTTTCCTCCGATGGCTTCAATGGCTGCCTCAACAGAGCATCCGAAGCTACACGTGTATTTTTTATGTCTCATAACTGCTTGTTCTTGCTTATTAGTATATTTTTTGTAACTACCTATAATTTTTGTGCGTACTTGATAAGTATATACTTGATCGGATATTGTGACCAGAAATTCAGTATGGCGAGGTAAGTTTTATGAAAGCAGTAGGCTACAAAAAAGCAGGCCCTATTTCCGGGCCCGGAGTATTGGAAAATATTGAAGTGGACATTCCGGTAGCTCAGGGACGTGATCTACTTGTGGAGGTTAAGGCAATTTCAGTCAACCCGGTAGACACTAAGATTCGAAACCGAGTTGAGCCCGACCTGGGTGGTATAAAGGTTTTGGGTTGGGACGTAGCGGGTGTGGTGAAATCCGTCGGAGAATCGGTCACTCTGTTCAAGCCGGGTGATGAAGTCTGGTACGCCGGCGCCATCGACAGGCCAGGCGCAAACAGTGAGTTTCATTTGGTGGACGAGCGTATCGTGTCTCAAAAACCGAAAAGCCTGTCATTTGAACAAGCGGCGGCCCTCCCCCTCACGTCTTTGACAGCCTGGGAGCTGATATTTCAGCGTATGGCTATTCCACTAGAATCCGAAGGAAATTTGCTCATAGTGGGCGGAGCGGGCGGAGTAGGCTCTGTGATGATTCAGCTGGCCAAAAAATTGACAAATTTGAAGGTAATCGCGACCGCGTCCAGGCCTGAAACGATAGCTTGGGTTTCCAGGCTTGGGGCAGATGCTGTAATAGACCATCGTGATCCGTTTTCCCAGCAACTCAAGGGATTCGGAATGGATAGCGTAGAATACCTGGTAAGTTTAACCAACACCCAGATGCATTTGCATCAGTATGTAGACATTCTGGCTCCCCAAGGCAAATTGGGTGTGATTGACGACCCGCAAGCGCTGGACATCAAACCATTTAAAACCAAAAGTATTTCAGTGCACTGGGAGTTGATGTATACGCGTTCACTCTTCCAGACAAAAGACATGATTGAGCAACACAATATCCTAACTCGAGTCGCTGACATGGTGGACAATAATGAGATTATTTCGACTTTCAACTGTAATTTAGGAAAAATTTCAGCGGAAAATCTCAGTGAAGCGCACAAAATTCTGGAATCTGGCACTTCAATCGGAAAGCTGGTTTTGAGCGGATTCTAAGTGCCGTAATCGTATCTGGTCGCCTGTGCTGAGCTGATGGGCGGCCACTCCTGATGCGTCATTTATTAAAATTTTGCACGGTTGCTTCTGCAACGTGATCTGGAATGTCCTTGTTATCGGTGTCACTCAAATAGCGTTGGACCTGCTTAACCGCATCTGTATAGTCCTCTATCGCGATGTCCGCGATTAGGCCTTTTTCCGAATCGACGAAGGCCTTCTTGATACTCCCCGCCTTGCCACTGTAGGCTTCCCAAAGCGGAAAAAAACGCCACAACAGCCCGCCTTTGGCTTCGACCTGCTCTATATAGGCACGAATATCCATGCGAACTGGGTACTCGAATCGATTCTTGGCAATCTGCCATACCAGCATTCCACCTACAGTGGTAGGAACCATAATCGTCCAAACCAGTTTGGCCATGTATTCTTCCGACAAGGCGTTATTTACGAAGGCCGTGTAGATGGCGAGATAGAGTAATGTGTATAAAACGGCAGAAGACCCAAAGCCAAATATCATAGCCTTGTTTTTAATCGGTTTTATGCGAGTCGCATAGTCCAGTTTTCGAAAGTCGAAGGCCCTTTCAAAGAGTCTGGAGGCCTCTTTTTTGTGATTTCGTTTTTGTTTTGCCATGTGATTCTAAAATGGATACAACTTAGGCAAGCTTTGCCGTTCTTTATTTTGTTTCTCTGCTTTAGTGGCCACGGTTTTGGCCTCTATGAACGCATTCCACAGGCCGTAGCCGTCCCAATCCAAGGGGGCTTTAGCGTATAAGATATGGTTGAGTTGATCAATGGCCTGAAGGAAATCCGAATGCTTTAAGTGGCGTTTTAAGTCATCCAGTGTATTGATACGCCTATCTGCGAAGTATGTTTTTCCCCATGCCAGCAATAACTCCCTGCCCTTACTGGGGTCATTCGCATTACAGGCGACTTGTAATTGCTTTTCAAGGGAAACGAGACTAACAGAGCTATTTTTCCCCTTCTGCGCATCGCCTTGGGCCGGAGATTTTCGTACGGCGCGCAATCTGAGACGATTTTCAGCAAACCAGCCCAGCAAGGTGAGTAGCCACAGGGCCGCAAAGAGATAAACCAACATGCTGGACTGGGTTTCAAGGGTGGATTCGTCCTTGTCCTGGCTAACGGTATCGCCCAACGAGCTTTCTGGCAGGCTTAGTGAATTGGGCACCGACGGACCGGCCAATACAGTAATGGCCTCAGATCGAAGTTTTGCGTAGCGTACCTTATTCGCCTTTGTATCCCACCATTTGACCTGGATTTCCGGGAGCTTGAGAGTCCCGCTTTTTGATGGAATCACCGCCACCTTTTCCAGACGTTGGGCGTTAATACCGTCTTTATCCACCCGCTGGTCCGTGCTGGCCTTGTCCTGATAGAAGCTGAGCCCTTCTACTTCGGCTATGGCGATCTCGGGAAGCTGCGAGGCACTCAGGCCCTCTGCCTCTAGGCGCAAATTCCAGGTGACTGCTTCCCCGACTTTCACTCCGTCAAGCGACTTGTCGAACTGTTGACTGAGTGTCACCTTGCCACTGGGTAACCACCAGTCCGTGCCATAATTAGCATCTTGTGGTTTGACGGAAAGATTCAGTGCTTGGGATTGCCGTTTAATAACCCGGCTTCGATTATTGAAGAAGGGGTCAAATCCACCCCCAAAGCGACGCCCCCTTTCTATCACTTCGCCCTCAAATACGATAGGGGGTAGGCGTAACTCACCACTTTGTTGGGGAAAGAGGGCGTATCTGCGTTCAGTCACCTGATATTGTCTTCCATTCCTTCGGGTGGAATAGCTCACATCATCGCCCAAACGTTCTACTAACAATTTATCTACTTGTGGTTGGGTTAGTGATCCCTTGGCTATATTTTGGGAGCTAAAAAGCCTGATGGTTAGAATGGTCTGTTCCTGGACCCACAGAGATTTTTTAGACAGGACTGCCTCAACAAATGCTTCATCTGCGTTACTAGTTGTTCCACCTTGCTTTATTGCGCTCACTTTGACTGCAATAGCGGGTGTTTTGTCCTGGCCTATGCTTATAGGAGGAATGACCAGGTTACCTAGGCGTTTGGGTCGCAAGGTAATAAACCATTGTGTGGTGCTAGACATTCTGCCATTGACGAACTGAACCTGACTATTTCGAGAGGTGCCCAATACATCGAAGTCTTTTTTCAATGCGCCAAGCTCTGGGTTGTCTCCATCGCTTTCCACGACCAGCTGGAAGCTTTCTCCCTCACCGACCTCATGCCTATCCACCTCAGCTTTGACCACTGCCTGGACGTTGGTGGCCAGCGTGAACAGAATTAACAATAGAACTAACTTTAAATAGTAAACACAATTCATTCTATTCATTGCCTATTCTTTGCTTGATGAATTGTCTACGAAACTTCTCTCTTAGTAGCCCTGCTGGGTCATCCGGAATCTGTCTGAGCCATTGTTCAGTCGCCTGATCGGACTCCTGTTCTTTCATATCGGCCTGACTCATGTGTTGTTGCTCGTCTTTACCTTCTTTGTCTGAATTATTTTCACTTTGTTGCTGACTTTTTTGATCTAAATTGTTCTCACTTTCTTGCGGGTCTTGCGCATTTTCTTGTCTTTGATTTTGCGCCTGGGCCTGGTTTTGACCTTGTTGCTGCTCAGCAGAATCGGACTGTTGCTGATCCTGGCTTGGTTGTGATTGCGAATCGCCTTGTTGATTCTTTAACAGATCTTCTAGCAATTTTTTATTGTATATCGCATCCGAATTTTGCGGGTCTAGTTCGATCGATTTCGTATAGGCCGCGATAGCTTCGTCAATTTTTCCCAATTTCGCCAAGGTATTGCCGCGATTATAGTGTCCATGGGCACTTTGGTCCCGTTCGAATTGAGTGAGCGCCTTTTGATACGCGCCTTTTCTGTACTGGCTTGCACCGAGCCAGCCGCCATCGGTAAACAAGCTGCTCGCTTTTTCGTAATCTCTATCTTGATAGGCTTGTTGTGCTCGTTGATTTTCATTGGACCAAAGGCTTTGCCAATCCATGCTATAGCTGTCAGTGCTGGGTGCCAGCAAGAAGACAGGAACAAAACACACCAGCCAGTCACGACGAAAAAGAAAGAAAGCAAAGGGAATGAGTATCAGAACCAGCAGGGGGCCCCGTTCCAGCCATTGCTGTGAATTATGTTCCTTCTCTTCGTTTTCTTGGGAGATAGTTCCTGCGCTCTGGTTTGCGAATAGCGTGTCTAAATCCTTTTGGTCAGATTGGATGAGGCTAAAGCCCTCCGCGTAGCGGGCCAAGGCAGACATCTCCAGCGATTCGAGCTTAGGTACCACAATGGTACCGTTGGTGTCCTTGAGGAACCCCCCTCCGGGCAACCTGACTGGACCCCCTTGCTCGGTGCCGACTGCCAACACGAGTAAACTATGGCCCTTGGATCTCAGTTCCTCGATTGCAGTCTCAGGAATAGCATCATTCCCGTCTGTTATCAGTACCACTTTGCCTTTGGCCACTTGTCCTTCCGTAAACAACTGGTTGGCGACTCGAATTGCCTCGTTCGCATGGCTGCCTCTCGCGGGCATGATGGAGGGTTCCAGCACAGAAATCTGGTTTAGTATGGTCTGAACATCGTCGGTAAGGGGTGAGGTGATGTGCGCACTACCCGCGTAAACGACTAGTGCATTAATTCCTTCCTGATTGCGTTTGATCATGTCCGTAAGTTTGTGTCTGGCCCGGCTTACGCGAGAGGGCGTAACATCCGTGGAGTACATGGAAGGTGAAAGATCCAATACGAAAACCTTGGCGTCACGTGTATCAAATACAGGCAGAGGCAGCTTTTCCCAACTGGGTCCGGCCATGGCCACAACGGCTAGGGCGATTCCGAGAAATAAGCTTAACTTTATTGCTTTTATATTTGATTTTTCGACATTATCTTTGGCAATTTCCGATAGCAACACCTTATCCATTACTTTCTGCCAGTCTCCCTGAGATTTGGCCCGTAACTGATTGATAACCAGAACTAATACCAGTGGAAGAAGTATGAGGAAGTAGGGCCGGACAAAATGAAACTCAGCCATGGGTGCGCCTGTGAAAAAAGCCGAATTTCGTTCGTTCAAAAGGCATGGCCCGATGTCGGTAGAGCAGGAGGGTGAGGAGCAGGAGGGCGAGCCCTAAGGGCCAGAAAAAAACCGATCGTTTGGGTCTGAAGGTCTTGGACTCATTCTTCACCGGTTCAAGCCTGTCCAGTTCCTCGTAAATGCGAGCGAGATTTGCGCTGTCTTTGGCGCGGTAGTAGTGTCCCCCGGTTTTTTGCGCAATAAAACGCAGTGTATCCTCATCCAAATCGGTAGAGGGGTCTACAAATCGTGATCCGAACAGGGTTTCCACCTCCAAGCGGTCGGCACCTATGCCCACGGTGTAGATCTTGATTCCCAGCTCTGCGGCGAGTTGAGCGGCGTCCAGCGGCCCGACTTGCCCTGCGGTGTTCTGTCCATCTGTCAGGAGTACCAGTACCTTTTCGTCATGTTTTTGGGCACGAAGCCGTTTGATGGCTAGCCCCAAGGCATCACCAATGGCGGTTTCCTGCCCCGCTAGACCAATTTCGGATTCGGCCAACATTTGACGAACAGTACTTAAATCAAAGGTCAAGGGAGTTTGTACATAGGCTTGCCGTCCAAATAGGATCAAACCGAGCCGATCACCTTGTCGTTTATTGATAAATTCATCCAAAACATGTTTAACCGCAGTAAGTCTATCCACCACTTTCCCGTTCAATTCGAAATCCTGTCGCTCCATGCTGCCAGACAGGTCTACCGCGATGAGCAAGTCTCTGCCTTCCAGGGGAAGTTGTACCGGGTCCCCCAGCAATTGAGGGTTGGCCCCTGCACTGACTAGACTCAACCAGAACAGGATGAGCATACCCATTCGCAATTTCTTGTTGGGGTTGCTTGCGGTGGAGTGGTCAGCAATTTCACGCCAATGTGCAAATTGCGGCAGGAGAACCGCGCCTTGTTCGCTCGGAGGCATAGGGGGCAGGAAACGACGTACCAAATACGGTATAGGCAATACTAAAAATAACCAAGGGTATTGGAACTCAATCATGGTTGGGACCTCGCCCACGCGGTGAGGCCGATCAGCATTTTTTGGGGATCAACCTTAAACTCCTTTTGATAGTTGGCATTGAGCAAGGACTCTATTTCTTCCTTGGAAATGCCAGTGAATCCCAATTTTTCGACCAGGTATTGGGCCCAGGCTGATCCGTGCAGAGAAGCGGACCCCCCGTCGGGATCTCTGTACTGGGCGCACCGTTTTAGAAGCTTGTTCAACTCGATAGAAACGGTGGCGGGGTCGTCCATTGCCTTAATCACGTTGATTTCTTGAAGTAACAACTTTTTAAATGCCACGGGCCGCACCGAATTTCGTTTGCGCAGAATCCACCAGCTCAAGATACCCAGAAGCACAACGGCTAACAGCAAGAGCCACCATCCGATCGCCAGTGGCCACCATGAAACCACGGAGGGTTCGTGTATATCTTTTAGCTTGCTAAGCGTGTCGTTTAATGGGTCCATTCTACTTCAGGAAAAAAGTCGAGTTTGTGTCGTTAGCCCGGAGCGGAGACTGTACACAAGATCATCTTCTGTGTTCAGTCGCAAATAAGTAAACGCATACTTACTAGACCAGTCGCTAATCAAGGCGCAGCGGACACTAAATTCTTGTTTCATTTGTGCCTGGAGCGCCCTGGTTTGTTTGAAAACAATCGTTTCTTTGCCATCGGTAATAGGATATCGCCCGGGAGGCGGGGGTTCTGCCTCCAGTGTGTCGACTATTTGTAGCAATACGAAATCACTGTGCTGGGCGAGACCAATCCAGGGACAAGTCCTGTTCTGCAGCGTAGTAAAGTCGCTAAGATAGAAAATCAGGCTTCCTGGTCGCACACGGGAAAGATAACGGGACAAGTCCTGCTCACTATGGGGGCTGCCGCGATGATTTCCGCTCATGGCCCCAATCAGGGCGGTGGCGCCTTTGCTTCCCCCGCCCGCTTTGACTTCGAGTTTCTGCTTACCGGAAATGATGTAGCCCCCTACCCGATCACCGTGGGCAACTGAAGACCAGGCCAGCAGACTGGCTGCCCGGGCTGCCAACACCGACTTGAACTGTTTGCGCGTGCCGAATTGCATGCTGGGTCCCAGGTCGACAATGAAATAGACCGGCCTCTCCCTCTCTTCGGTGTAGAGCTTGGTATGAGGGACCTGAGTCCTGGCGGTGACACGCCAGTCTATGTGCCTGATATCATCCCCGGGTTGGTATGTCCTTACTTCGTTGAAATCCATACCACGACCTTTGAATCGGGAACGGTGTTGTCCAGCCAGTAGGCTACTTGCCCTGCGGGTCTTTTTGAGGGTGAGTTTGGCAGCATCCAGCCTGAGAGAGATTAAGTCTTCGAGTTGTGGCCGGATGCAGGGTAGTGTGGGTTGAGTTTCGTTTGCCACATCGAACCCCTTTAAGGAACTGGGACCAACTCAAGCAGGTGCTGAACAACCGAGTCTGCAGTTTGCCCTTGGGCCTCAGCCTCGAAACTAAGGATTAATCTGTGCCTTAACACATCTGGAATCAAATCTTGAATATCCTCGGGGAGCACAAAATCACGCCCATTTAACCACGCCTTGGCCCTAACACCTCTATCCAGGGCCAGGGTGGCCCTAGGACTCGCACCGATGGAAAGAAATCGCGCCAGCTCAGCACTATAGCGCCCGGGATTACGGGTGGCGGCGACAAACTGGACTATATACTCCTCCAACTGTGGCGCGAGATGGGTGGCCAATACTTGTTGACGCGCTTGGAGCAAATCGGCTTGGGAAAGCGATTGCGTGCTGGCGGGTTTTACTTTCAATGATTGGTTTCGCACTAACTCCAAAATGCGCTTTTCAGACTCCACATCGGGGTAGTCTATGGTTACATGCATGAGAAATCGATCGAGTTGGGCCTCAGGCAGCGGATAGGTGCCCTCGTGTTCGATAGGATTCTGTGTAGCCATGACCATGAATAACTCTGGCAGAGGGTAAGTGGTGTGGCCCACTGTAATCTGGCGCTCGCCCATGGCTTCCAAAAGGGCCGACTGCACCTTGGCCGGGGCACGATTGATTTCGTCGGCGAGAAGGATGTTGTGAAACAGGGGTCCATTCTGGAAGACGAACTCGGATGTCTGGGGTCGGTAAATCTCGGTGCCGGTCAGATCAGAGGGTAGTAAATCGGGGGTGAACTGTATACGTTGAAACTCAGCGTCTATCGAATTGGCGAGCGCCTTTATGGCAGTGGTCTTTGCCAGCCCCGGGGCCCCTTCCACGATCAAGTGACCATCCGATAGCAGGGCTATCAGCAGTCTTTCAAGTAATCGTTCCTGACCTATGATCTGAGTGGATAAATCAGATCTACATTGGCTAATTTTGTTGTGTATTGCGTCCCCAGAGATGGGATTTCCCTGTAGTTCCATCAATAAAACCTTCCATCTTTTTTATTTTCGGCGTGAGCGTTCTAAATAGACTAATGAAGTTTTGTCGAGTTCAACCCGGCGCGGGTCGTTGTAAAGGGCCTTCCACTTGCTGTCGAACGGCAGGTCCCTTTAATAGCTCGACCAGTGTTAATGCAAAATCCATGGCTGTACCAGGGCCCCTGGAAGTCACGATTTTGCCATCGATTACCACGGATTCCTCTTTATACTTTATATTTTTACCTTTGGTACCATCAAGCGCCCCAGGGAAGCTGGTGGCCTGTCGATTATCGAGTATACCGGCGTCCGACAACACCTTGGGAGCGGCGCAGATGGCGGTAACGAATTTGTCGGCCTCTGAAAACTCCGCCAATAGTCGATGGATACGCGGGTCTGCGTTGAGCTTATTGGTACCAGGTTGACCGCCAGGCAGCACGATCATGTCAAAATCGTTGCTTTCAATTTTATCCAAGTGGGTGTCGGCAAGGAGACGTGTTCCGCGGCTGGCCACTATTTCCGATTGATCCAAGGTGGCAGTGAGCACTTCACAACCGGCTCTGCGTAGCAGATCGATGATTGTAACGGCCTCTAATTCTTCGCAACCCTGCGCAAGGGGGATAAGGATGCGCGCCATACTGGTTCTCTCCTTTGGCGTAGTTCCACAAATTCGCTGGCTGGAACCAATTTTACCCCTTTCTGTTCCAATCGGGGCAACCAATAGGAGAGAAACTCAATGGTTTCCGGATAAGGATGCGCGATCGCCAAAGCCGAACCATGTTTCTTCGCTTTTGCAATGAGTCGCTTAAATTGTAATGAAATCGAAAACAGGTCTCTGTCATGATCGAGAAACACATCTCGTCTAGCCCTAGGCACTGAATACTCGGTGGCGACCGCAAAGGCCACGCTGTGCAGGCTGGTGAAACTATCGACAAAAAAGAGTGAGGGATGACGTTCTTCGAGGGTCTCCATGAGCCAGCGCATTTGTTTGGTGCTGCGGGTGAGTTTGCTACCCATATGATTATTGATGCCCACGATGTTGGGAAGGTGATCAATATCCGAAAGCAGGGTTTCAGTGAAATCGGCTCTATCCATTTGCTCTGTTAGACCACCAGGCCCCATATTTTCGGTGCCCATGGGCTCCATGGGTAGATGTAGCATCACTTCTTTGCCCATGTCTGCGGCGTAGTGAGCGATTGAGCGGGCATGTGGCGTATGGGGAAGTAGTGACAGGGTCACAGGGCCGGGCAATTCAACCACAGAGAAATCGCGTTCCAGGTGATCACCCAGGTCATCAATTATGATGGAAATGATGGGTTGCTCGGGTGGCAAGAATACTGGGGGGGACGAAGTACCTGGCGCAGTAAAGACCAAAAGGAGGCTGAAAAGAAGAAAGCGACTACATCGTCTCCGCAAAAAGTAATCCCTTTAGTTGCGGTTTTAGGACGAGTATAGTCGCTCTATTTAATATCTCAAGTTTTTACAGCAAGTTAGCGCTTGGCCATAATGCTCATGGCTTTTAACAGATTGACCGCTTCATAAAGCTGGTAGTCTGTCGCTGCCAGAGACTCTTCCTTTTCCTTATCCTTGTCCTTGGACTTTTTGTCGTCTTTGCCCTTGTTGTTTTCCAAGTGCCCAGCCAGATCCGCCTCTTTTACTCGTTCAAAGGATTCCGCTTTGGAAACAGTCACATTTTCCAGCTCGATATGAGGAACAATACCCTCTGCCTGGATAGACCGCCCAGAAGGGGTGAAATAACGTGCAGTCGTCAATTTTAGTGCGGCATCGCTATTGACCGGGAGTATGGTTTGCACCGAGCCCTTGCCGAAGGTTCGTGTTCCCATAATTATCGCCCGATTGTGATCCTGTAGTGCGCCTGCCACAATCTCGGAGGCCGAAGCAGAACCGCCATTGACCAACACAACCACGGGTTTACCATCCAGAACATCATTAGGCGTGGCGGTAAACTTCATCTTTGCAGAGTTGTCTCTACCTTCGGTGTAGACAATAAGGCCGTCTGTTAAAAATGCATCAGAAACTTCCACGGCCGCGCTCAATACACCCCCTGGATTGTTTCGCAAATCCAGTACCAAACCCTTCATATCACCCTTGAGGTCTTTTTTGATTTTACGAATTTCTTTAAACAGGTTTTCACCGGTTTTGGACTGGAAGCTGGTAATTCGTAGGTAACCAAATTTTTCTTCCAGGACCTTGGATTTAACACTTTGAATCTTGATCACGTCGCGAGTAACGGTAATCTTTAATGGTTTGTCCTGCCCGTCACGAACGATGGTAAGGATGATGTCTGAGCCGGGTTTTCCACGCATGATCTTTACGGCTTCGCTCAGCGTAAGGCCTTTAACAGGGGTATCGTCCAGACGGATTACCAAGTCCCCGGACTTAACGCCGGCCCGTTGTGCGGGGGTGTCGTCGATGGGAGAGATGACTTTTACAAAGCCGTCTTCCATACCTACCTCGATACCCAGGCCGCCAAACTCACCGGTGGTTCCCACCTGTAGCTCTTTATAGCCCTCTGGGTCTAGATAAGTGGAATGGGGATCTAATCCGGTTAGCATGCCGCGTATGGCGTTTTGCAGCAGGGTGCTGTCATCCACGGGTTCTACATAGTCATTTTTTATCTTGTTGAAGACATCGGTGAATATTCGCAATTCTTTTACAGGGATGCCATCCATGGTGGCGGCACCGTCTTTCTTCGCCCAAACTCCTTGCCCAAGTGCCAGACTTACGCCTAACACAATACCGATAAGCAATACTAATATATTTCTGGTTTTGTCTTTCATCAATTAGAACCTCGCCGCTTCCCACGGGCTATTTTTTAATACAGAAATTTAAACTTGAGCCTACTTTTAATGACGCTTAAATCTTAAGCGAAGTCTGGAACAAATCCAAAGTTTACACTCAAATCCCTAAAATTACATGAATTTCCGGGCAGCTACCCAGTTCTTGGGATTTTGAGGTTTACCGTTTGCCCTAATCTCAAAATATAGACCAGGTTTTAATTGGCCCCCGCTATTGCCCACGGTGGCAATCACGTCCCCTTTGAGTACATTTTGACCGCTCTGAGCCAGAATAGTTTGGTTGTGGGCATACAGGCTCATATAATCACTTCCATGGTCAATAATTACCAAGAAGCCATAGCCGTTTAACCAATCTGAGAAGACAATTTTCCCTTCTGCAATGGCCTTCACTTCGGTACCCGGGCTGGCGTGGATAAAAGAGCCCTTCCAACGCAAATCCCCTGGGGGTCTACGAATTCCGTAGCGATTAATCACTCTGCCTTTAGCGGGCCAGGCGAGTTTTCCCTTGAGCTTTGCGAAACGCATGCCGTTGGTTTTAACGGATTGACTGCTGGTGTTTTGTGCAACGGACTCCAGTTCTGCGCTTGTCGATTCCATATGGGATCTATTTGTATTCACATCAAGCAGCGCGGTCCGTAAACTCTTTATCAAGGCCTCTTGTTCACGCTTTTTTGTTTCCATTTCCTTTTGCTGAAAACGTAAGTCGGAATGATATTTCTCCAACTGCTCTTTTTCGTCGTGGATTTTGCCTAGCAGGGTTTCAATGCCCTGGAGTTTGGATTCAATTTGTGAAAGGGAATCTTTGCGGTGCCTGTAAAGGTAATCATGGTAGGCTGCGGCCCTGGATACTGTTGCAGGGTCTTCCTGGTTGAGTACTAGCTTCAGTTGATGTTGTCTGGAGAGTAAAAAGGCCATGCGGGCTTGTTGTGCAATAGCCGATTCCTGAATATTTAGGTCTTTGAGTGCTGATTGTTTGTTCGATTGCTCGTTTTTTAAGTTTTTATTCTTGTCTCGAATCTGGTCTCGGGTATGGCGGATTTTTTTTGAAATGTCGGCAATTGCCTGATCTGTCTTTCGCAATTCTAATTGAACTGTTTTAAGCTCGGAATTTTTTGTAGGCGAGGCTTCACTCTGCCCTGAACTTGAGAAGACCAGTAGCAAAAGAAACAAAACCCGTAAACCACACCCTTTTGATCGATTCACGCCCTTTCTGCCCTTTGATTGGCGGATCCGTGAGAAGGCAACACTCAGCTCAGTAATTTGATCAGGGAGTTGCCACCCATCTCTCTGGGTTTTTCAATTCCCATCAAGTAAAGCATAGTCGGTGTGACGTCGGATAACGCTCCGGTGCGAGCCAGTTCCGCCTTTCTGCCGATATACACAAACGGGACCGGGTTGGTTGTGTGGGCTGTGTGGGCCTGGCCTGTCTCTCGATTGCGCATTTGTTCCGCATTTCCGTGGTCGGCGGTGATAAGTGCCTCGCCTCCGACTTTGATCAATGATTCGAGGACATTACCCAGGCATCCATCCAGGATTTCTATAGCGCTAACTGTTGCGTCGAAGTTTCCTGTGTGCCCTACCATATCAGGGTTGGCATAGTTGCAGATAATGACATCGTATTTTTCGCTTTCGATGGCTTCGACCAGGCGTCTGGTAAGCTCGGGGGCATTCATTTCTGGTTGCAAATCATAGGTAGCGATCTTGGGAGACGGAATCAGTATTCTGTCTTCCCCAGGAAAGGGTTCTTCCACGCCACCATTGAGAAAAAATGTGACATGGGCGTACTTTTCTGTCTCAGCAATTCGTAACTGCCGTAGGCCCAGCCTGGAGATGTATTCACCAAACACATTGCTTAGCCTTTCGGGAGGAAATGCGACGGCATTATTGAACTCTTCGTGATACCGGGTAAGGGTGGCGAAACCACTGAGATTCAGTTTTCGATTAATGGGGAATTCACTGAAGCCGTCCTCAATAAACGGGCGAGTAATTTGTCTGGCACGATCAGATCGAAAATTCATGATCACCACTGCGTCACCGTCTTGCATGGTAACGACCTGGCCATCTCCTGAGGTAATGGCGGTGGCGCGAACAAATTCGTCTGTCTCACCCCGCTCGTAGGCGGCGTCGATAGCTTGTAGGGCGCTGCTGGCGGTAAATTCCGATCGGCCATTGGCGATCAGATTGTAGGCCGCCTCGACTCGGGGCCAGCGGTTGTCCCTGTCCATGGGATAGTAACGGCCTATGATACTGGCGATTTTCCCTTTCCCCAGTTGTGCAAAGAGTTCTTCGACCTTTTCGATTGAGGGTTTTGCACTGATTGGCGGCGCATCACGCCCATCGACAAAGGCATGTAAATAGATCTTTTCGGCGCCTTCTCTTACTGCCATCTCAATCATTGCATGGATGTGCAGCTCGTGGCTGTGCACTCCCCCTTCAGAGAGCAACCCGATAATGTGGACAGCCTTGCCGGCTTTGATAGCGGGTCGAATCGTGTCCAACAGCGCCTGATTCTGAAAAAGGGTTTTATTTTCAATGGCGGCAGCGATTTTTGAAAATTCCTGATAAACGACCCGCCCTGCTCCAAGATTCAGGTGGCCCACCTCGGAATTTCCCATTTGGTGGCTAGGTAATCCTACTGCACCTGCAGAGGCATCAATCAAGGTGTGTGGAAATTCATTCCAAATTTTGTCCCAGACGGGTTTGTTGGCTTGGGCAATCGCGTTGTCTTCACGGTCGTCGCTATACCCCCATCCATCCAACACGATGAGAACTATAGGTCGCTTTGATAAATTCATATGTATTTCAGTAACTAAGTCCGAAAAAATTTAGATAGATTAGGTATTTATGACGACTAGGCCACAAAAGATCAATAAAATACCAGGAAATTTGTAAATTAGCCTTTCCTAACGCCGCCATATTGTATAATGTTTTAATGATAAAGGCAGCTGAAATACTCACTTCAGCTGTATAACTGACAGGTAAGGTTATTATTGTGGCGATAAACCCGGATGAATTACCTCTTCCTCGCAAGGAGGAAGACATTGAGAGAGCCGCTCTTTCCATGAAGGCTATGGCCCACCCATTGAGATTAAAAATTCTCTGTACATTGGGTGCTCAGGAAGTCAGTGTTCAGGACATAGTAGAGAGTGTCGGCACTTCGCAAAGCAATATCTCCCAACATCTAGCCATTTTGAAGGATAAGGGGATTTTGGCGGCACGAAAAGACGCCAATCGGGTATTTTATCGGGTGGGTGATAATCGCACACTGCGCCTGATTGGTCTGATGCGAGAAGTATTTTGCTCGGAAGATCTGGGGTCTTGATCCGATTCTCTAGCGTTTACTCATAGTGGCGGATTAGCGGGTACAACTTATTCCTGCTTTGATACAATGCCATGCTACGGGCGCTCGCCCTCGCTTATTCAGGAAGTTATATG
>JAOUPJ010000261.1 GCA_029879945.1 Gammaproteobacteria bacterium | reverse complement strand
AATGGTTGAAATATTTTTTGCAAGTATTCTTTTTCTATTCCTATGCCATTATCTTTTATAAATACTTTCCATTGATCACCTTCACGTTTTGCATTCAGTTCAATATGAGGGATTTTGCCATCTACGAATTTCAAAGCATTTCCGATTAAATTGAGAAAAACCCTAGACAAATGTACACTGTCACCTTTAACCGTAGGTAGTCTATCTGCAAGAATGACTGCATTTGAATCATTTATTCTCGTTCCTAGATCTCTCAGCGCTAAATTCAAACAATTGTTAAGATCGACATCTTCCATAGCGAGCTCGCTTCTCCCGACACGAGAAAGCTGTAATAAATCTTGAATTAGTCGTTTCATTCTCTTGGCCGCATCAGTTATAAATTCAATATCTTGTTTTGCTCGCGCAGGCAAAGTGTTTCCTAAATCTTTTTCCAAAAGATCGCAATAACTTACCAAAGTGCGAACAGGTTCCTGAAGATCATGGCTAGCCACATAGTTAAATTCTTCCAAATCGATGTTTGCTTGGATTAAGAACTTGTTGCTTATTCTCAACTGCTCTTCTGCTTTTTCTTTTAGTAAAAGGGTGCTAACCAACATATTTTTAAGTTTATTAACGAACAAAAATGCAATACTAACGATAACCAGAAATAGCAGAATTGACTCTAGGTATACAATTTTTGACTCTTGCTGAGAAGCTTCAGCCCTATCAGAAAAAATCTGATTATGCAAAGCCATCAACTGACCAAGTTTTGTTATCCATGAATTGACTGTGGTAAAGAGAGGATCAAAATTGGGGCTCTCGCTAACATAGTGTTTACGCATGATGCCTGACATCTTCGGAAATTCGCTTATAAGAAAGTTTGTTAATATAAAAAAATCTCTATTTCTATCAGAGACTAGCAATTCATTCAAGGCAACAATATTTTCTTTGATTATATAGAGGCTTTCTTCTAGATCGATCTCATTTTTGTTGCTATTATTTTTTATGTTTTGAATAGCTTGTTTTTGCATAGCCAAGCTGTGTTGCAGCATATATAGTTCACGCAAGATACGCTCTACATGAGTGATGGAGGCAAAGTGAAAATTAGATGCTTCGTACTCCTTTTCATTGATGTTTGTCCATTGATAAATAAACAGCCCTCCGGCCATTAAAGTGGTCATAAGAACTATACTAATAATACCGAAGATGTATCTTGCAATATTGCGTGAATTATTATTCAGCATGATATTACCAAGTAATTTGATCCATTGCTTTGACCAAAGGATTAAACTCTTCCTTAGAAGCCGGATAGAATGCCCCTGCACTTATATTTTCAAGTACTATTTTATGTTGGGGATTATCTATACTTAGCGCCAAGAACGCGTTCCTAATATTAACAACTATTTTTTCGTTTAGTCCCTCCTGGGAAGCCCATACATAGTCCGGGTATGGGGGGGTCGTTTTTAGGATTCTGACACGGGTTGACGCCAGCTGGCCATCTGCAATCATAGAGTCAACGATTGCAGAATTGACTACGCCAATTTCTACTTTGTTGTCTTGGACCAAGCGTGCGGTTTTGTCGTGTGAGCCGGTGTAAATCACTTCACTGAAAAATTTTTCAGGTACAATGTTTTCTTTTGACATAAAGTAGCGAGGCATGAAATGCCCAGAGGTAGAAAACTTTGAACCAAAAGCTAATCGCTTATTTTTAAAATCTTGGATTGACGTTGCTTTATTGCTTCTGTGCACTAAAAAGTAGCTCGTAAAGCGCCTATCGACATCACGCATAACAAGCGGTTTTGCGTTATATTTTTTATTCGCAGAAACAAAGGTTGCCCCTCCGAAATATGCTAAATCTATTTCCTTGTTTCCGAATTTTTGTTCCAATTCTAAATAGCTATCCGGAAAAACGAATACAAAGTTCAGTCCAGTTTGGCTATTGAGATAATCGAGTAAGGGCGTGTAGCGTGATTTTAGGGTTTCTATTCCCTGGTCGGGCAAAATCCCCAGTCTCAACGGTGTAGTTGACTCGTTATTTGTATCACTAGAGCAGGCAGACAGATGCAATAAGACGAAAAAAACTAACACTGCGCGAATAATATCGTTCTTCATATGAATAATTTCGATGAGAGCCTAAGTGGTTATCGGAATATTCATACATGACAAAGATCAAAACAGCGTAAAAATTTGTAAAACCACCTATTAATAGATAATGAAACTGTAAAAAATAGAATTCAACTAAGTATCAAACTGTTATTGAAAAAGAAAAAAGAAAAAAGAAAAAAGAAAAAATGTGAAATCTATTTATGAAAGGCGTCACTTAGTGCACGTCTTTTTTCATAAGCCTCTCTCGCAATGGCTACGTCTTCCAAAAAGTAGGGAAGTTCGTTCATATGTAGCGCCTGAGGGCCGTCGACCAAAGCATTGGGTGGATCGGGATGAAAATCGACGAGCACCATATTAGCACCCGCAATTACTCCTTGAGCGGTCACATGAAACACATCCATGATTTTGTCCGGAGTGGTTTGTCTGGAGCCAACTGAGTGAGAAGGATCGATACATACCGGCATGCGCGTCAGTCTTTTGATGACTGGGACATGGGAAAAGTCTACAAAATTACGGTGAGGATCACCCATATTGGTTTTCATGCCACGCAAGGCAAAAATAACTTTACTATTCCCCTCGCTCGCTAGGTATTCCGCTGCATTTAGGGATTCTTCAAGCGTAATTCCAAATCCTCGTTTTAGCAGAACAGGCATTTCTTGCTGACGTCCAGCCGCTTTAAGTAGTTCGAAGTTCTGTGTGTTGCGTGTGCCAATTTGCAGCAAAACACCCGTAGGATGCCCTGTATCTTTTAACGCTTTTGCTATCTCATCAATGTGGTTATCGTGAGTGACCTCCATGGCAATCACTTTGATGCCGTATTTCCCCGCCAATTCAAAAACCCAGGGTAGGCAGGAGTCGCCGTGTCCTTGAAAGGAATAGGGGTTGGTGCGTGGTTTATAGGCCCCCATCCGTGTGCAGACTTGTCCGTGCTCCTTCAAGGCCTTCAACATGGTTTCCACATTTTTTGGATTGTCTACAGCGCACAAGCCGGCAAATACGTGTAGATTGTCTTGACTAAAAGTGACGCCATTGTAATCAAAAGCACAGGCACGCGTATCCATATCATGCCGACCTAAAACACGATATTCCTGTGAAATCCGTACGACTCGTTCAACCGTTGGCAGTGTAGCCATATCGTCCGTTGAAAGGCTGGCAGTGTCCCCAATTAGATAAACCTCAGTGAGCGTTTGTTGAGCACCTTTGACGGTATTAATTCGCGACTCGATATTGGGGATCTTGTCTATATAGGCAACAAGTTCTTTGTATTCGTCACTTTTTGGGTCTGTATTGGGTTCGAGTATGAGTAACATTGTCTTCCTTCTACGACAGGTTTTTCGCTCTAAGTATTGAGATCGGCCTCAAATTCGGGTACTTTACACCACTCACTTCAAGAACCAGGGGAATACGATGCGAATTGGCACCGTGAAGTGGTTTAGTCGAACCAAGGGATATGGATTCATCATGCCCGCTGATGGCAGCGAGGATGTGTTCGTTTTTTACCCTAGTATCGAAAGCGATGGCTATAAATTGCTCGAAACAGGTCAGGTGGTCCATTTTGAATCACGCGACACCGTTCAAGGGCATTATACTACACGTGTCTTAGTGGATCGTGCTAACTCGTTTAATCAATAAATCGTCTGACGAGCTCGTAGTATTCGTCTACACGACGATCTCTCAAAAAGGGCCAGATGCGTCGGACTGTCTCAGTGCGTTCCAGGTCCAGCGTAGTTGATAAGATTTCCTCATCGATAGCCTTGGCGCTACACACTATCTCACCTTGCGGACCGGCTACAAAACTGTTTCCCCAAAATTCGATTCCTTGGCTAGTGCCGCTTGGGTCTTCCTCCAGGCCAGTGCGATTCACGGCTAGCACCGGCAAGCCATTGGCGATGGCATGACCACGCTGTACGGTGATCCATGCGTCGAGCTGCCTTTGTTTTTCCGCTTCAGTATCTCGCGGATCCCAACCGATAGCCGTGGGATAGATGAGCAAATCCGCACCGGCCAGGGCCATGAGGCGTGCGGCTTCAGGATACCATTGGTCCCAACACACCAATACGCCCAATTTTCCGACGGATGTTTCAACCGGTGTGAATCCCAAATCACCTGGCGTGAAGTAGAATTTTTCATAGAAACCCGGATCATCCGGTATATGCATTTTTCGATACATGCCAGCAATCGAACCATCTTTTTCAAACACGACTGCAGTGTTGTGGCAGAGACCCTTGGCGCGTTTTTCAAATAGCGAACTGACCAGTACCACTTGATTGTCGGCGGCAACTTGAGAGAGTAGGCGGGTGCTGGGTCCCGGTATCTCCTCGGCCAGATCGAATTGATGCACGTCTTCGGTCTGGCAAAAATAGGGCGTGGCGTGTAGTTCTTGCAATATCACCAGGTGTGCGCCATTTTTCGCCGCCTGCGCGATTGATTCGGCAGACTTGGCCAGATTCTGTGGTTTATCGTCCACGCAACGTTGTTGAATTAGCGCTACGTTGATCTTGCTCATGGTCT
Organism: Gammaproteobacteria bacterium; assembly: GCA_029879945.1. Lineage (GTDB taxonomy): Bacteria > Pseudomonadota > Gammaproteobacteria > S012-40 > S012-40 > JAOUPJ01. The sequence goes on along the minus strand of JAOUPJ010000261.1, from coordinate 487 downwards.
TAATACCCCTTTGGGTAACTGCATACTCAAACAATGGATACTACCACCTTGTTTGATGGCCGGTAATGCGTCGATAGCGATCATTTCTCGCCCGGGATGGGCTTGGGCAATGATATCTAACGCTTGCTTATCTTGGCTAACACCATATTGGGGAACCAACACGGCGTCGTTGATGATGAGATAATTGGCGTAGCTCAAGGGCAGCCTATCTCCGTCCACATAGACCGCATCAGCAAAGGGCAGGGCGATCAAGTTATACGCCTTTCCTTCAGCGTTACGTGCAGCTTTGAGTTCCTGTTCCATCGCCTGGAAGCCTGTATAGTGCTCGTCATCTTTGTTTTCACATTGCACATAGACGATAGTGTTGCCGGGTGCAAACCGCGCAAGCATATCGATATGGCCATCGGTGTCGTCCCCGGCCAGAAAACTGTTTTCAATCCATAGGACTTGTTCCATGCCGAGTCGACGCTTCAATACCGTCTCAAGC
>JAOUPJ010000260.1 GCA_029879945.1 Gammaproteobacteria bacterium | reverse complement strand
TCTACCAGTTTGAGCATGTGGACGGGGTAGTGGGGCGCATCAATCGTAAGGAAGGGGATGGTTCCAAATCTGAAAAACTGGCCAGTGCGCTTGAGGGGTCTCAACCTATTATCATCGTGACCATACAGACCTTTCCCTTTGTTCTGAAAGCGATAGAAAACAGTACCAGTCTCAAAGAGAGGCGATACGCCATCATCGCTGATGAGGCCCACTCTTCACAGACAGGCTCAACGGCCAGACAGCTCAAAGAAGTGCTGATGAAGGATACCAAGGAGAGTGAAGAAGAGGAATTGAGTGCTGAGGATATCCTGGACGCCGCGGTCGCCTCACGTCGAGCCTCACCCAATCTGAGTTACTTTGCCTTCACCGCTACACCGAAAACCAAAACCCTGGAGTTGTTTGGTCGTTTGCCTAATCCGGATGAACCGTCATCCGTTACTAATAAGCCAGAGTCTTTCCATGTTTACAGTATGCGTCAGGCGATTGAGGAAGGTTTTATCCTGGACGTGCTGAAAAACTATACCAACTATAAAGTGGCCTATAGGTTGGCGTTGAAAATTCAGGAAACGGATGAGGAAGTGGATGCCAAGAAGGCGAAGGTCAAGTTGAATCAATGGGTGCGTCTACACGATTACAACATCGCGCAAAAGGTGCAGGTGATCATCGAGCACTTCAAAGACAACATCATGGAGCTTTTAGGTGGTCAGGCAAAGGCGATGGTGGTGACCAGTGGACGAAAAGAGGCCGTGCGGTATAAGCTCGCATTTGATAAGTACATCGCGGAAAAGGGGTATCAGAAGATCCATGCCATGGTCGCCTTCTCTGGTGAAGTGGAATTCAGTGAAAAAGACCCAAACGTGCAAGGCTTGCTCGGCGAAAAGTTCACTGAGACAGGGATGAATCCGGGTCTTAAAGGTCGAGATATGCGCAGGCCTTTGATAGCGATGATTACCAAGTGATGATCGTGGCCAATAAGTTTCAAACCGGTTTCGATCAGCCTAAGCTCTGTGCCATGTATGTGGATAAGAAACTGGGCGGCGTAGAATGTGTGCAGACTTTATCGCGCCTGAATCGCACCTATCCCGGCAAGGCCGAGAGTGGAACCTTTGTGTTGGATTTTTTCAACGATTCACAAGATATCCTGGATGCCTTTCAGCCCTACTACCAGACCGCCGAATTGGCGGATGTGTCCGATCCGGATTTGGTATTTGATCTTTTCGATAAGCTCCGCTCAGCGGGTATCTTCCTGTGGCAAGAGGTTGAACAGTTTTGCCTGGCTTTTTATGCAAAAAATAAGAGCAATGCCGCCATAGCCAATATCTGTAAACCGGCAGTAGAGCGCTGGCAAAAACGCTATAGACTGGCAGTGGAGGCCTACAATGAAGCAAAAGACATATTCGAACGCAGCAAAAAAACCGGGGATGCCGTGATTGTTGCTAATGCGGAAAAAAGTTTTAACGATTGTAAGAAAGAAAAAGATGCATTAGAGATATTCAAAAAAGACTTGGGCAGTTTTGTGCGGTTTTACGAATTTATGTCGCAGATTGTCGACTATAACAATAAAGACCTGGAGAAACTCAGCCTCTATGCCCGAAACCTAAGGCCCATGTTGCGTGAGGCGATTCTTGATGAAGACGACATCGATTTGAGTAACGTAGTGCTCAGTCACTATCGTCTATCCAAAATACGGCAACAAGATATTAAGCTCAAAGAAGACGAAAACAATCCGTTGACACCGGGTGAGGGAATAGGCACAGCAGAGCCAAGACCACCCGCCTATGATTTTCTATCTCACATCATAAGCCAGCTAAATGAAATATTCATGTTGGAGAATTTAACCGAGCAGGATTTGGTGAGCTACGCCTACACCATTCGTGACAAGCTTAGAGAAAACAAAGTGGTAATGGAGCAAATCGCCAATAACACGCCAGAACAGGCCATGCTAGGCGATTTCCCCAAGGCAATAGACGATGCGGTTATGGAAAGTGGCGATGCACATCAGAATCTTATGACACAGCTATTGTCCGATCCCCAAAAGGCGGCAAAATTCGCGAAAGTGGTGTTTGAGCTACTAATGAAAAAAGCGTAAGGTCAAGTGGCAGAGGGCTTACACCGTCCCAACCCAGATATGATTTAGTCTTATTAAAAACTTAAAGTCCTACTTAAAAATGCAGAAAATCAGATGAGCAAAGACGATTCAAAATTAATCACCTCTCTTATCCAAAGGTATTTCCTGAAGTTTGATGAGGGGCCACCGATTATTGGATATTCTGACGAAGAAATTATATGTGAACTAAAAAAATCGCTAGAGTCTGGCTGTAAAATGGAAGGGCGTTCTTTAGATGATTATCCACCTGGAACGTATTTCTAAGAGAGGTAAAAAACGTGCTCCCACACCACTACCAACATTGCACCACACTCGGCTTATACTAACTGATGACTAAAAACTCCTTCGAATTTGACAACCTCCCCGACGCACGCGACGGATTAACACGTAAGGAGCGCATTGTGTTGTATTGTCTACATCAATTGCAAGAAGAGCGGGGAGGGCGTAATGCACCCACTGTGATGCTCTACGGGCGGGTGTTGGAATTTATTAATATCAGTGAAAACGAGCTTCAGCAGATCTTACAACGCCTTTCTGACTATAATCAGAAATCGGAAACCTAAATCTGGCGTGGCCTGGGTTGACGAAGCGTTTGTGCCCTTTAGGGTAAAACCCAACGACTCTGAATTATACTCGGGAGTGTGGGGGTAAAAAAACATGCGCGTGTCTTGGAAAAAGCGAATGGTGAAATAAGGATCTAATTGTTGGGTTTCGGCCTGAAGGCCTCTACCCAACCAACTAAACTACAAAACGACACAACTCTTATATAAAGGAAAAACACATAATGAGCAGGGAGCTGTTGATACTCAGGCATGGTGAGTCTGGGATGAAGAGTGGCGCCAGCGATTTTCAACGCGTGTTAAACGATCGTGGCGTGCAAAGCGTTCAGGAGCTGGGGGCATGGATGGCTGAACATCTCGATGCGCCTGATCGGGTTTTGTCTTCTTCGGCTTTGCGTGCCTGCCAGACTGCCGTGGGAGTGTGTTCGTCCATGGGAATAGTCGAATCAGAGATTACATTTCTTGAGGAGCTGTATCTGGCTTCGACAGAAATAATCTGTAAGGTATTGTCTGGTGTGCCATCCAACACTCAGCGTGTTTTATTGGTGGGCCACAATCCGGGTTTGGAAGACTTGATCGAGTTATTACTCGGAAAAACTGGCGCGCGCACGGTTCCAGTAACAGGCCTATCTCCCGCTACGCTGGTGCAAATCGCTATAAACACCGACTGGGCAGGTATGGGAGAGGGCTGTGGTGAATTGATGCAAGTGCGTCGACCATGACCATGGGCTCAGAGCCCGGCACAAACAGGTCTTACCTGTTTACCTGAAAGGGAAGGCCTGTCCCCGTTTGAATTGTGAAACATTTTTGATAACCGCGTGATATTCCTTTTTTAGACTCCTTATCTATCCAATCTGGAACGTCCAGGCTGGATTCACCCGTTTAGAGAAGGAGTTGAACATGAGACTTAAGAACATCAGTTACGCTGTGGCACTGCTGGCGAGCAGCGGTTTATCTACCGTTGCTTCGGCCGCCAGCTGGGACGTTAAAATTACAAACCTGACCCACGGGGTCTATTTCACCCCCTTGGTTGTGAGTGCCCATAACAGCAGCACACATGTGTTTCAGGCAGGCACCACCGCCTCATCGAGTCTGCGAATTCTGGCAGAATGCGGTGTTACGAGCAATCTGGAAACCGATCTTTCAGCAGCAAACAATCATATCAATCCAGCGTCTGGACCCCTGGCGCCTGGTGCCAATACCACTGCGATGATCACAACCGCAAATAATCACCTGTCTATAGTCGCCATGTTGCTCCCTACCAATGATGGATTTGTTGGAATAGACGCGCAGGAAATTCCAACGGCCGCAGGCACCTATACCTTTTATGCCAAGGCGTGGGACGCCGGTACAGAGGCAAACAACGAGCTGATGGATACATCCGGTTGCGCGGCGGGGATGGCTGGTATACCCGCAGATCCCACTTCAGCGGCGGGGACCGGTGGCGGCGGTGTTGCTGGAGCCGATACAAACACAACCGTTCATATCCATCGTGGCGTGCTAGGTGATAGTAACAGTTCCGGGGGCGCAAGCGATTTGAGCAACACCGTTCATCGCTGGCAAAATCCGGTGGCTAAAATTGAAGTGACTGTTACACCTTGAGGAGTACGCTATGAAATTCTCGATCAAAATAGTGTTTGGGATTCTCTTTATCGGGTCTCTGACAGCGTGTAGCGATTCCGGTGACGACGAAGAGGGGATGAGTCGTTTTCAGATTCGGGTAAGTAATGTAAGCGCGAATCAGCCACTCACGCCAGTTGCCGTCGTTCTACACCAAAGCGGTTATCAAGCCTGGTCCTTGGGCAGTGCTGCCTCTAACGGGCTTGAGAAACTGGCCGAGGGCGGTGATACCGCTGATTTTTTGGCTGCTGCCAATGCCGATGCAACGGTGAGTTCAACCGCAGTGGGAACCGGCGTTATTGTGCCCGGTGCCTCAGAAACAATCACCATCGCTGCTACTGAGAAGACCGGCTTTCGGTTAAGCCTGGCGAGTATGCTCGCCAACACGAATGATGCGTTTACTGGATTTGTAAATCACAGCGTTTCAAGTATGAAGGTCGGTGAGAGTCATACCGTATACGCGAAGGTGTATGACGCAGGGACAGAGGCCAACTCCGAGGCGAGCGGAACCATTCCAGGCCCTGCTGATGGAGGCACCGGTTTCGATGCTTCACGAGACGATCTCATTGACAAGGTAACGATACATGCCGGAGTTGTTAGTGTTAACGATGATCTGGCGAGCTCAGTCTTAACTGAGAGCCACCGTTGGAACGGCAGCGTTGCAAAGATTGAAATTACTCGAATGTGAGAGTGGGTAGGGGGTAGCAGCGCTACCCCCTCTTTTTTTTTAATTGACTAATCGTATTGTCCAGCCTTTCCCTCTAGCAGTAGATACTGGATTACTGTCATATGTCGTC